>NZ_JBHIOW010000018.1:0-22573 GCF_042195725.1 Bartonella sp. AP65SXKL | reverse complement strand
ATTTTCCTAAATAAAAGACCAGCAAAATATTCCGTTATTAATGATTTGAATGGAGAGATCACGAATCTGTTTCAATGTGTTCAAAATGACTTTGATGATTTAGCCAAACGACTAAAATGGTTTGTTTGTTCAAGACAGTTGTTTTTTGAACTTGCGGCGATTGAACCAGAAAGCCTTTCCAAAGTTGAAAGAGCCGCCCGTTTTTTGTTTCTCCAACGTTGTGTGATGTATGGGAAAAAAGATTATGTCTCTTTTAGTTTTGGAAGGAAAAAGCCTATAGCATTTAATCCCGAAAAGCTGTTATCAAGGATGAGACGTGTTAGACAGAAGCTTCTTGATACGACGATCTTAAATTTGTCGTGGGAACGGGTTATCGAGCTATTTGATGCACCCGACAGTTTATTTTACCTAGACCCGCCTTATTTTGTAAAGAAGAAGTGTTACAGCTCTGGGAATTTTGTTGAAGATGATTTTGTGAGTATGGCAAAAGTTCTCAAAAGCATACAAGGCAAATTTGTCTTGAGTCTGAATGATTGTGATGCGGTTCGAGAGATCTTTAAGGATTTTGACTTTTTAGAATTAGAGACCCTTTGGACCTCTGGTTTTGCTAAAAAACCACCCCGAAAAGAACTCTTGATTCGCAATAATTAAGAGACGTGTTGCAAAATCCTATTCCCTAACTTTTATTTACGTGTCCCTCACTGTAAAAAATATATGGAAAATCAATAAATTATTTTGGATAAAAAAGAACATGGTGCCCAAAAGAGGACTCGAACCTCCACGCCTTACGGCACAGGTACCTGAAACCTGCGCGTCTACCAATTCCGCCATCTGGGCTTATAAAATTCATCTAAGCGCATGAAGCAACTCTGTCAATAAAATTATAGAATTTATTTTTTCAGCTTAAAACGATAGCATTGAACTTTTGAGAGAGATCATGATTTTAGAAGTTTAAGGTGTGAGGACTGTCTTTGATAAAATTGTTGAATCCGGATTAAATGTGTAAATAATAGGAATGCCGGTCGCTAATTCTTGAGATATAATTTCCTCACCGGAGAGACCTTCAAGCGCCATAATAAGAGCACGAAGAGAATTTCCATGTGCTGCGATCAAAACAGTTTGGGAGCGCAAAATATGAGGCTGGATATGGTAAAGATAATAAGGCCAGATGCGCGCACCGGTGTCGCGTAGGCTTTCTCCATTCGGGGGTGCAATTGTATAGGAGCGGCGCCACATTTGCACTCGCTCTTGCCCCCATTGTTGGCGTACTTCATCTTTATTTAAACCAGAAAGATCACCATAATTACGTTCATTTAATGCGGGATTTTTTATCACTTCTAAATCTGATTGTCCCATTTGCTCTAAAATGTGCTGAGCGGTTTTTTGAGCACGCTGTAAGGCTGATGTATAAGCGATATCAAACTTCAAACCATATTCTTTCAGTTTTTTTCCTGCTGCTATCGCTTCGGCATGACCTTTTTCTGTTAAATCAGGATCTTTCCAACCGGTAAAAAGGTTTTTGAGATTCCATTCACTTTGTCCATGACGAATTAGTGTAAGTATGCGTCCCATTATAAATTGCCTCTATTCTATTGATTACTTAAAATTCATCGTTCAATCCCAAAACATCGAACATTGAATAAAGACCGCTTTCATGATTTTGTGCCCATAAAGCTGCTTTTAATGCGCCATTGGCAAAGATAGAGCGTTCTTGCGCTGTATGTGAAAGAACAATGCGCTCATTGGAACCAGCAAAAATGACACTGTGTTCTCCAACAACTGTCCCACCACGTGAACAGGAAAAGCCAATGGCGCCTTTTTTGCGTTTACCTATATGACCATTGCGTTCGTTGACACACACATTTTTAAGCATAACATTGCGGCCTTCAGCTGCTGCTTGGCCAAGAAGAAGGGCTGTTCCAGAAGGAGCATCAACTTTGTTAGCGTGATGCATTTCATAAACTTCGATATCAAAATCATCGGCTTCTAATGCTTTAGCGGCTTTCTTTACAAGGTTGGCTAAAAGATTTATTCCAAGGCTCATATTTCCGGATTTGACAATTGTTGTATATTTCGCAAAATCTGCAATTTTTTCTTCTTCTGTTTTGCTAAATCCTGTGGTGCCAATAATATGGACAAGGCTTTTTTGAGCAGCGTAGTTAGCATAAAGAATACTGGCTTCTGGTTGTGAAAAATCTAAAATACCTTCTGTATTAGAAAAGGCAGTTTCGGGATCGTCAGTGATACCAATCCCAAGAGAATCTGAACCAATTAAGGCACTGGCATCTTTTCCTACAAACGGTGAGCCTTTGCGTACAAGAACAGCACAAAGTTCTACATCTCTCCTCTGCTGGATTGTTGTAATGAGTTCACGTCCCATTCTTCCATTTGCACCAACAACTGTAAGGCGCATTTTTATCTCCTTATAATACTTTACTGTGCAGTATAGGCAAATTCTTGCCTTCTTTCCAATGGTTCTTTTTCTTTATAGAAAAATTTTTTTCCTGCTTTAATTTATCTTGTTGTGCTGTAAAATACTGTTGTTTAGAGCAAGTGATATAAGATCTACAAATTTAAATAGAGATGTTTTTCGTTAGAGTGTGTAATGAATATTCCTAAGTAAGGTTTGCTTATGACACCTAAAGGAGATTGTGTATTACTTTACGCTTTTGTTTCTTTCGTTCTTTAAGGGGAGAGCGTTCTTCATGCAAAACAAGATCTCCCAAACAAAATACACCTATGTTGTCAATTCATGCGCTTTTCTTAAAGAAATATTTATCAATTCTTCTAAACTTATTTTATGATAGTGCTCGTGAGTGGTATCACGAGAGAGTATCCATGAATAATATAACATCTATTCTGCACCACTATCTTTATGCTTCATAAATAGAGAAAATTAGCATTATCACGTTTTGTTAGCCTTTAATGTTTTAATAATTCTTGGCACTTAGGCATTTTCATTCTTTTCTTTAATATTCTTTCATTTACCAATTCTATTTGTGACGCATAAGAAAGCGATTTTGATTGTTTTAAATGTGATGAAGGTAATGAGAAAAAGGTATTTGGAATTGATGATTAAAGTAAAAAAACGATTATTTATCATTGTATATAAATATGTTATCCATAAATACAATCACGTAAAAAGGGGGTAAAACAAGGGGCTAACAAGAAGTTGGATTGTTTACACACGAGAGTTGGTCGGATTCTTCATCTTTTAGGAAAGTCAGTTAAAAAAATTGTTATGTTGTAAAAACGCATGATGAGGATTTTTTTATTATAGAGCAAATAGTATATATGTTATGCAATGCGTTTTTTCATATATTGGGGAGACTTGAGGATAACATGCGTTAAGTATTGTTATTTTATTTGCCTAGCTTCTAATGATGCTACAGCTCTTGTATTTAAAGAGAGTCGTTAAAATGCTTTCTTAAATATTTTTTATCCCTGTGCTAATCTTTTTTTGTGACACGATAAGAAAGTATTTTTTTTGATTCAATTATAATGGGTCTTATTCCCTGTTGAATACGATTATAAATCATTATATCGTTTATACGCATGCATAAAAATTCATAAACCTATAAATATCCTTTAGATAAAATATCACTTTTATTTTTGTTTGTGAGAGAAGGCTAGAAATCAAGATCTGCATAGTGAGCACTTGCAACAATTCCGCGGACGCGATCTGTTAAAAGAGAACGAAAAGAAGGGCGTGATTTAATTCTCATATACCAGTCTTTGGCAGCAGGAGATTGTTCCCAGTCAATTTCCCCTAGAAAGTCAAGTACAGAAATAGAAGCTGCTGCTGCTAGATCTGCATAGGACAAGGCAGAACCGACTAAGCTATCGCGAGAGGCACAGAGCCAATTGAGATAGTTCATATGTGGTAAAATATTGGCACGTGCATTGCGTAAAATTTGTGAATTAGGAGCACCACCGCCGATGGCAAGTGGCATTTCACGTTTATGGATTCGTTCTCGTACGATATGGCGCGTTGCTTCATTTTCGAATTTATTTAAGAACCAGTCATTGAGACGGCGTACTTCCGCACGATCTAAAGGATTTTCTGGAAAGAGCTTATTTTCTTGTCGTAAACTTCCATGTGTTTCGTCTAAATATTCGCAGATAACAAGAGGACCTGATAATGGAACCTCGTGTTCATCGAGAAAAACAGGAACATGACCAGCGGGATTGAGGGCTAGAAATTCGTGTCTTCTTGCCCATTCATATTCTTCAATCAGTTGAGTGGTTACACCATATTCCCCAAGAATGAGGCGTATGAAGCGCGAGGCAGAGGATAGGGGAGAGTGAAAAAGTGTCAGCATAATTTACACTATCAAATAGAGTTGAAGAGAATTCTTTCAAGTAATCATTTTTATAAAGATGCTTGACTAGAAGTACAAGATCATTAGTAGCTGCTAGTAATTATAATTAATAAATTGTTAATGACTAGGAATTGTTCTCTTATGCGATGGTTTGCAAAATGGCAGCACGTAATTCTTCTAAACCGATAGCTTTTTCTGAAGAGGTTACAAGAAGCTCAGGATAAGCTGCTGGGCGTTTAAGAAGCTTTGTTTGTGTGCTCATAATTAATTTTTCCAAGGCATTTGATTTGATTTTATCGCTTTTTGTCAAAACAATGTGATAAGAAACAGCTGCTTTATCAAGGAGAGCAAGAACATCTTCATCATTATTTTTGATTCCGTGCCGTGAATCAATTAAGATATATACACGTTTTAACGTTGTGCGCCCCCGTAAATAGCTAAAAATCAAATTTGTCCACGCATCAACAAGATTTTTAGGAGCAGCAGCAAAACCATAACCAGGCATATCTACTAATGCTAGAGGGGGAAGGTCTCCTAGTTGCCCACTGAATCCATCGGGGATAAAATAATTAAGCTCTTGAGTCCGTCCTGGTGTATTTGAGGTACGTGCTAAGCTTTTTTTTTGGACGAGTGCGTTGATTAAAGATGATTTTCCAACATTGGAACGTCCTGCAAATGCAATTTCTGGTGGTCCTTCGGGGGGGAGAAAGCGTATTGCTGGTACACCACGAATAAAAATCCAATTGCGAGAAAAAATTCCAGAAAGGGAAGAATCTCTTGTCATTCATGCACTTCTTTTTTGGGTGATCTTCTCCAGATGGCTTTCAGATTATCAAAAAGCTCAATTTTAACTCCTTGGCGCTTCATCATGATACCTTGCTGAATGATTGATAATATATTGTTCCATGCCCAATAGATGACGAGACCAACAGGGAAAGAGGCGAGCATAAAAGTAAAGACAACAGGCATCCATGTGAATATCATCGCTTGGGTTTGGTCTTGAGGAGCGGGATTCATACGCATTTGTAAAAACATCGTTATTCCCATAATCAAAGGCCATGCACCAATCATAAGAAATGTTGGCGTTGTATATGGCAAGAGACCAAACAAGTTAAAAAGAGAAGTTGGATCGGGTGCCGCTAAATCTTTAATCCAGCCAAAGAAAGGGGCATGGCGCATTTCAATGGTGATATAGAGAACTTTATAAAGAGCAAAGAATATTGGGAATTGAACCAACATCGGCCAACAGCCTGCAAGGGGATTTATTTTTTCGGTTTTATATAGTTCTATTATTGCCTTTTGTTGTTTGGTTTGGTCATCGGGATACTTTTCTTTTATTTCTAGCAACCGCGGTTGTAAAAGCTTCATGCGTGCCATAGATTTATAAGATTTATTGGCTAGAGGGAAAAGAAGAGTTTTTAAGAGCACTGTGACAAGAAGGATGGCGATACCAAAATTCCCTGTTTGTTTATAAAGAATATCAATGAGGGAAAACATTGGTTTGGTGATGAAATCAAACCAGCCCCAATCAATTAAAAGAGCAAACTTTTTGATTTTTAGGTCATTTTGATAACTATTAATAATTTCAACTTGTTTTGCACCAGCAAAAAGACGATTTGTAACAGTTTTTGTTTCATTTGGGGCAATCGTTAAAAGCGACCCTAGCAAGTCAGACTGATAATGTGTTTGCAAACGATCAAAATAAATAAAACGGCTTGTATATTCTTTATTTTGCGGGGGAATAACTGCTACAGCCCAATATTTATCAGTAATACCAATCCAACCTCCTGTTACTTTGGAAAAAGTCATGCTTTTTTGCCCATTATCAGGATTTGGGTCAAGCTCTGCTAAGGTTTTATATTTTTCAGTTTTGAGCGAATCTCCTGCAATACCTATCATACCTTCATGAAGTAAATAGGTTGCATTTGTATGTTCTGGTGGTGCAGCACGTGCAACGCGAGCATAGGACGAGAGATGTATTGGTTGATCGCTTTCATTGCTGATAGAATCCTCAATGGTAAACATGAAATGATTATCAACAGAAAGGGTCCGCCGGAAGATTTGTCCCTGTCCATTATTATAAATTAAAGTGATGGGTGTTGAAGGAGTCAGGATTGTATTGTTTCCCTCTATTTGCCATTTTGTATCCGATTGTGGCAAGGCTTTTGCTGGCAAAGACGCACTTGCAAAACCAAATTCAGCAAGGTAGGTCGTTTTGAAACCTTTAGGATTTAGCAAATCGATTTCCGGTGATTTTTTATCGACTGTTAAACGATATTTTTTGAGGTGAAGATCATCAAATTGTGCACCAACAAGATTAATAGAGCCTTCCAGTTCATTGGTTTTGATCGCAATACGTTCTGTTTTGTCCAATACAGCTTTCCGGATTTCAGGTGTCATGGGCTGTTCGATGATAGATGTAGCTTGATACGTTGAGGTATCGTCAGAAAAATCCGTTGTGGTAGTAGAAAGGGCTGATTGTTGTTTTGACAATTGCTGTGTGACGACTTGTTGTTTTTGTAACTTTGCTTGTTTGGGAGCAACATGAAGAAATTGCCATGCGATGAGCACTACGAAAGATAAGCCAATAGCGATAAAGAAATTGCGGTTATATTCCATCCGTACACCCTTGTTGTTGTTGCTGATGTTTTATTTTTGGTTTTATTCGCCGATTTAATTCACTAATCAAGGATGTAAAAGGTGCATGTAACACATCACGGTACGCTACAATGACATAGTCTGTTCCTGCTTCCATGTGGTTTGTTACACCAACTCTCACGGCTTCACGCAAGCGCCTTTTAATACGATTACGTTTCACAGCATTACCGTTTTTACGGGTAACAGTGAAGCCTACACGTGCAAAAAGAGAATCTTTTCTTTCTGTTGTTTGTTCACGAGATTTAACTTCGAGCAAAAATAAAGGACCACGTCGTTTTTCTCCTGTACGGACAGCCAAAAAGTCTGCTCTTTTGCGAATACGGCAGGGATGTTTTTTCTTCATAAAAGAATATTTCGCAATTTCATTAAATGCCTGCAAGCAGACATTGTAGGTTCATAATAAAAGTGTCACAACGAAGAAACGATGAGCAATCCTCAACGGTTGTGAAAATTTAAATGGTTAAGCAGAAAGCCGCTTACGTCCACGAGCACGTCTTGCAGCAATAACTTTACGTCCTCCAGCTGTGGCCATGCGTGCACGAAACCCATGGCGGCGTTTACGGACAAGTTTAGAGGGTTGGTAAGTACGTTTCATTTATTTAAATACCGCGGAGTGCGGCCCTTCTTAATTTTCGTTTTATGAGTAGTTATGCGCGAGATAAACAATTTTATCCTATCATACGGCTGTTAACCCATAAGGAAAAATATAAAAAAAGTCAATCTTAGATTGTTTTTCTCTCTCTTGAAAGAATACAAAACACCTTATAACTATCTGTAACGCTTTTTTACAATACTGTAGGAGTGTTAGAAAATAACGATTGAAGCTACAGAACATAAATAGCTAGGGCCTTAAAGAATTAAAGAAGGTGTGACTGATTACTGTATGCTCAATTTAAAATATCCTTTAAGATTAAGAGTTTTTTTCAGTTTTTGTTTTTACAAAATTTTTATCAGAATATTCATTAAAGTGGTTGTAGCACAAACGTGATTGATAGGATTTTATAGCAGATTTTATGTTTGAGCTTCTTTATTTTAAGGATGGTTTCATATTTTTAAAGAGATAAGAGATGTATACTTTATAATGCTGAGTAAAGTAGAAAATTATCAGGTGATGAACCTTGTAAGTATTTTTCGTTCTTATGCTTATATTTGCTGGTATTTTTATAGAGAGGAAAGAACATGGATCTTATCACAAGTGAGGCTGTCCGCAACGTATTACGTACAATCAAAGGACCAGATCTTGAAAGCGATATTGTGTCGTTGGGTCTTCTTTCAGAAATATTGATTGCTGATGGTAAGGTTTTCTTTTCCATTACAGTTCCTGATGGAGGTGTGCAAAAATGGGAATCATTGCGTCGTTCTGCTGAAAAGGTGGTATGTGCTTTGGAGGGAGTGAAATCTGCTGTTGTTACACTTACAGCAGAAAAAATAACAAAGACAGCACCTAGTCGAAGAGCAAATCTCTTACCGATCAAAATGCCCATAGAAGGTGTGCGGCATGTGATTGCTGTTGCTTCTGGAAAAGGAGGGGTCGGAAAATCTACGATGGCAATAAATATCGCCTTAGCTTTACAAGATTCTGGTTTCAAGACGGGGGTGATGGATGCTGATATTTATGGTCCTTCGTTGCCACGTTTGACAGGACTTGTTAATCAAAAACCACAGCTTATTGGAGAAAAAAAGATTCAACCTCTTGAAAAATTTGGACTTAAATTGATGTCGATGGGATTTTTGGTTGAGGAAGAAAAGCCGGTAGTATGGCGTGGTCCTATGGTTATGGCAGCTGTAACGCAATTGTTACGAGATGTTGTATGGGGGCCTCTGGACATTTTAGTCGTTGATATGCCGCCCGGTACAGGGGATGCACAATTAACGCTTGCCCAACAGGTACAATTAACAGGTGCGTTGGTTGTCTCTACGCCCCAAGATCTTGCTTTAGTGGATGCACGTAAAGCAATAGAAATGTTCATGAAAGTTAATGTTCCTATTTTAGGACTCATTGAGAATATGAGTTATTTTATCGCTCCTGATACGGGAAAACGCTATGATATTTTTGGCTATGGTGGTGCACGGGCAGAAGCGGAACGTCGAGAAGTCCCTTTCTTAGCGGAAATACCGCTTGATGCAGCTTTACGATTTTCTTCAGATGAAGGAATCCCTATTTTTGTTGCTAAGCCTAGTGAAGAGCATGCTAAACTATATCGTAAAATTGTTGATCAAATAAAAAATCAACTCTTTTGAATGGGGGGATGTTATAAGAGAGTTTATTAAAACACAATCATGAAAGACATAAAAATAGTCGCTTCTTTGTAAGAGGAAGTTTTAATGTGTGAATGGAGTATATAGGTTAAATAAACAAAAAATTATTCATGCGTTTGGATAACCTGAAGGGGAACAAAATTGAAGAGCTAGAGCTGTGAGGTAGAAAAAAATATTGGACTTGAGGCAAAAAGAAGAAGACCGAAAATAAAAATAATTTAGAAAAATTGTAAAAGGTTGTAAAAAATATTTTAATAATCAATTTTTTCATAAAAAAGCATTTTTTGATGTGAGTTTTCTTGATATACATCTTCAACATTTAGTTTTTTCTTATTGAGATGATAAAAATATTGGTCAAGTCTTTTTAGAAGCATTCATTTTTTGCAAAGTAGCTTCAAGAGCCATTGTTAAAGCATTCTTTCCCCCTTGTTGAGAAAAGTAATTTGACAAAAATTCATTTGTTCCACCCTTTGTTGAAAACTCTTTTTCAAGCAGTGCAAAATCGAGAGATACAGAACGATCCGTTGCTATAGTTTTACGCATTTCATCTGTAAGATTTCCAAACATCATGGTAAGGAATTCTGCTGATTGTTGTTTTTTTAACCCTTGTGTTATAAACCATTGATGGGCAGTTTTTATAAAATTAAAATATACTCCCATAAGTGAACCAGCTGTCATAAAAAGATTAAACTGCTCTTCCTTATCCAGCACCAATGTGCCCCCCAATGCATCAAATAAAGTGCGCAAAAAGGGATGATTGGGATAGATTGGTGTCAAATTTTTGCATTCTGCAACAAAAGGTAATGGAACAGCACGATAAACTTTATGATTAATCCACTCTTCTATTTCTGCTGCTTTTGCCATAGCAAGTACGGAAATAACCAGCTGTTCTGGACGAAAACAAAGAGAGCGCAAAACGTCTTCTGCAATTTGATTGGGCAAGCAAAGAAAAACACAATCACTAACATCGAGCAACGCTTGGTTATTTTCAGCAATCATAACTTTATCATAAGTGCGTGAAAGGCGCTTTGCTGTTTGTGCATTGCGAGGCGAAACAATAATGGAAGAAACATCAAAGTTGCTTGTCATTAAGCCATTCACCATTGAAGCACTGATTGTACCCGTTCCCAAAAAGCCAAGTCTCATTATCTATTTCTCAGTTTCATATTTTAAAAGGAATTTCAATCAACATCTCAGGTGTTTTAACTAACATAAACGCTAATTGAAGAAGCAACACATAACATAGCAAGAATAATCAAAACCAAATAGATTTTGGGCTTGTCAAAGAGAACGGCAAAAGCAGAAAACCAACCAACAACAGCTGCGGCTAATGCAAATAAAAAACCTGGTTTATTCATAAGCACAATATGCATTGCCATTAAACCACCAATAATTAGCGCTCCAAAAATGATGAGCAAACCTGTTGCAAACTTTTCATAATCATCCATATTTCGCTCCTTATAGCGCTCAATTATTACACACTTTTTAACGCATATGCACATAAAAACGAAATGTTTTTTATTGAATATGGTTAAAACGGGGGGTGCCGTTTATTGATCAGATGTAAAAAATGCAGGGATATGCTGTGGCCAACGCCAAGGTAAAATTGCAATTAAATCAAAGCGTACAGACAAAAGGGCATAATCTTTTTGCCGTGCGAGCCAAATATCGGCAGCTGCCTCAATTCGCTTTTCATTCATTCGGGAAACCGCTTCCATTGCTTCAGCCAACGTTGAACGTGCTTTAACTTCAACGATTAACACAAGATTTCCGCGTCGTGCAATTAAATCAATTTCTCCACATTTTGTTTTAAAACGCCTTTCGGCAATGTGAAACCCTTTGCAACGTAGCCACAAAGCTGCCAATTTTTCTGCACGTACCCCTCGATAAAAAGACTTTTGTCTGCGTTTTTTTTGCATCATTTTATGCATTTTTTAAAAAGATTAATCGCTGAAAAAGTTCCTGCTTTTTTAAACCGGTTTTTTTTGCAACAAAAGCTGCCGCTTGAGCAGCAGAATATGTCCGTGCGCGTTCTAGTAGCATTTCATCAATTTCTTGATCACTTATCACATTTAAAGAAGAAGATGATTCTCCTACAACTACAACAATTTCCCCACGAATATGTGCTTGTTTTCTGTAATTTTCCAACAAGTTCCCCAAATTGGAAACATCTACTGTTTCAAACTTTTTTGTTAATTCACGACAAATGGCAGCAGGTCGATCAGCCGAAAAAAGTGTGACCATATCCTGTAAAGTTTCAACAAGACGATGCGGTGATTCATAAAAAATCAAAGTTGCTGGAATCTCTTTTAATTGTTCCAACCGTTTTCGGCGTTGTAGCTTTCGTGCACTCAAAAAACCTGCAAAAAAAAAGCTATCAGTAGGAAGCCCTGTCGGTATAAGAGCGGCTAAAAGAGCGGATGCTCCAGGAATAGGAATGATTTTATGACCAGCTTTACGGGCCTCTTCCACCAATCGAAATCCGGGATCAGAAATAAGTGGTGTTCCGGCATCTGAAACAAGTGCTACTGTTTTGTTTTCTGCTAAAGCCGCTAAGAGCTTTGGACCCGCTTTTTGCGCATTATATTCATGATAGAGAAAAGTTTTTTTTTGAATACCGTAACGTTCTAACAAAACACGTGTTACTCGCGTATCCTCACACGCTAAAATATCAATTCCTGCAAGCACTTGCAAAGCACGAAGCGTAATATCTGCAAGATTTCCGATAGGTGTTGCCACAAGATAAAGCCCTGATTCTATAACGGGTGCAGAATAAGCATGCGCACCTATAAAATATGCTTTTTCACACATGCTCTTTTCTTTTCATTAAATTCTCCTCACCACAAGATTTTTATCCATACTCATAAGCCATTTTGGCTTATTTTTTACCAGCACATTTTTTATCATTACAAAGGCTTACCTTACTCGAATAATCGATTACACTACAATAAGATAATTTCATATTTAACGTCTTAATTTAACATTATTATCTATTTTGGTCCGCATTATTTTTTCCAGTAAAACAAATTCCAAATGTAACCAATATTCTATCAGCCCCATGATTTTCTATAAAGTTTTTCCTTCGAGAACCAAAAAACAATTTTACCCATGTTATCATCTCATGCTTGGTTATGCTCTTTTAAAAGCTAAGCTTTTTAGATTATTTTCATAATGCCGATTTTTCAAATATTCTATTGATATCCAAACTGTTTTTCTGAGCAAATATAAACAGCCTCTTTTGAAGCACAAACAGTTAACTGGCAGCTGACTGTATTGTTATTGATTAAATATAAGCTCTTATCAGCAAAATACTTTATTTTTTCATATTCTCTATAGCTTTAACAGTATAATGAGTACCTTAGAAACGTTTAAGGCTAATTTTTATCTTAAAGATTTGATTTGTAATGGAAAATTTATTATTTTGCCTATTAATTAGGAGCTTTCAATATCGTAACATTATCTCAGCTCTTCTTATAGTCATTAATCAAAATTATTTTCGTGCATCTTGAAACTTTCTCAAAGCAAAGATTATCGCATCATTGGGGATCGCAGAGAAAATGATGCTGCTAGCTTGTACTTTTTATCTCGTAAATATAGAACTGTTCGTTCACAGGAGTGTGTTATACCTTTTTCGGATAGTGTCGCGAAATAATTGTTTGATATGAGAGCTATCTCTTAAAAACAAGCCCATGATTGAACAACACAAGTCTGCTTTAATTTTGGATACCTTATTTTTTTGAAGGATATGCTCCTATAAAAAAACTTAAGTAATAAAAGCGGGGACAATACGTTATTTCTTCTTTTTAGAGGATATTGTGATGCTTTTGAAAGTTTAAAAACCAAATGGACAGATGATAGTAAAGAGGAAAACAGTTTTTTCCTTTCAGATTTGATGTTCTTGCTAAATGAAGCTGTATTTTCGTTTCAGAGATTACTCAAATAGAATATGCAATATTTTTGCTCTAGCTACAAAAGCTGGAACGGCGTGCAGAGCTTTCATTCACCTTAATCTTTCTTTTAAATATACCACTTGTGTTCAATTTGGATGTTGATTTACAAGCAATAGCGAAAGCACAAGCTTTATAAAAAAAACAACTCTATAAAACGCGTCATAGAGTGGTCATGAAAGCTATTTTGTTTTTTATCAGGTGTTTTGCTAATAGCGATAGTCTCCATGGCTTGGCATCTGCTTATTCTTAAGGTATTTGTACACATTCATTGCAGTATATTGGTAAGGTTAGATGCAAGGCGATTATCCTTGATGCAAAAATAAAAGGTTAATGTGAGATTAAAGATTTTTTCGTGTCATTATCAGTAGAAACATTATAAAGGGCTTGAACAAGCATGCTCTTTATCTCTTTATCTCACAATGTCTTTTCTACATTCATTCGTGGTTTTTCTTGAGTGAGCATTACTTGGCAAGTGCAGGAGAAAAAATAAACTTGAATTGTACCTCCGTAGGTTTTGCTCTTGGCTAGTTAAAACGACTGATGTTTCTTATGAGAGGGCTAAAAGCATTTTGGATCATATGGGAGAGGGGGTAAAGTAGAACGGGCTTATTTTCCTTCAGGTTTTCGAGAACCGCGGCTGTTCCTTTATCGCAGAATTGTCAAGAATATATTTATTATTGTTTTGTCATTTAAATAAAAAAAATTTGATAAAAATATGTTATGTTTTTCTATTGAAAAAATTCATGCGGTGAAGAGAGTATTTTATATGAGAATAGAGTTCTTTTTACATTGTGAAAGAACGTATGCAGGAAGGTGATTGATAGATTTCTGATCTGAGGGAAATATTTTTATCCATTGCATTTTGTATATTTCAATTTTAGGAAAATGAACAATGATTATACATTGGGGAATTACATATTGGGATAGAAGGGGCCCTCATTGCCTTGCGGACAGATCCAAGTGATATTTTGGTTTGGATCTTTGATATCGCATGTTTTACAATGTATGCAATTTGAAGCGTTTATCATATAAGTCAGATGATCATTATCCTCTAGCCACTCGTAGACAGCGGCGGGACAATAGCGTGTAGAGGGTCCTCCATAGATTGCATATTCAGAGTCCTTTTGCTTTTTTAATGAGGCTATTTTTAAATGACAAGGTTGATTTTCTTCATGATGCGTATTGGAAAGGGCAACACTTGAAAGGCGATCAAAGGTTACAACGCCATCTGGTTTTGGGTAAGAAATGGGTTGAAATTTTTCTGCTGGTTCAAGGCATGCATAATCTTCCTTTCCGTGGGAGAGTGTTTTAAATAAGGAAAATCCGAACAGTTGTTGCCACCACATATCAAAACCAGCAAGTTTAATTCCATATTTTGTCCCATATTTTGCCCAGAGCGGTTTGGCATTTCGCACTTTATAAAGATCTTTGCCAATGAGCCCTTTTCGCCATTGTTCTTCGATTTCTTTAACCTCATCATGGGCACGACCTTGTGCAAGAGCGGTAGCGATTTTATCGGCAGCTAATATGCCAGATAAGATGGCATTGTGTGATCCTTTGATACGAGGAACATTGACAAATCCAGCAGAGCAGCCAATAAGCGCTCCACCAGGAAAGGTGAGTTTTGGTACAGATTGCCAACCTCCTTCGCTGATAACACGTGCACCATAGGAAAGACGTTTTGCGCCTTTAAAGATTTTATAGAGTTTTGGATGTGTTTTAAAACGTTGAAATTCTTCAAAGGGAGAAAGATAAGGATTTTTGTAATCTAAGTGCACAACAAAACCGACAGAAATGATATTGTTTTCTTGGTGATAAATAAAGCCACCGCCACCGGTATTATTGTCTAAGGGCCAACCCGTGAAATGTTGTACTAAACCGCGTTGGTGTTTGTTGGGATCAATTTCCCAGAGCTCTTTGAGACCAAGACCAAATTTTTGTGGTTCACGGTTTTTGCTAAGGTTGAAATGTTGTATCAGTTGTTTTGCAATTGAGCCGCGTGCTCCTTCCGCAATCAGAGTATATTTTGCCAATAAAGCCATACCAGGCATATAATTTTTTCCAGGGGTTCCATCTTTGTTAAGCCCCATATCTCCGGTGAGAACACCAATAATAGCTCCGTTATCTTTTTGGATGATGGGTTCTGTTGCTGCAAAACCAGGATAGATTTCAACACCCAACGCTTCAGCTTTTTTGCTTAGCCAGCGGCAGACGCTCCCAAGCGAAACGATATAACATCCGTTATTTGATAAGATTTTAGGGTGCAAAATATTGGGAAATACTGTGGACTTTTGAGGCTTTAGAAAAAAAAATTGGTCCTGTGTGACAGGGGTTGTGAAGGGATGGTCGTTATCATTTCGCCATTCTGGTAAGAGTGTATCGATACCAATGGGGTCAACAACTGCGCCAGAGAGAATATGTGCACCAACTTCAGTTCCTTTTTCAACAATTGTGACAGAAAGCTCAGGATTAATTTGTTTAAAACGAATTGCGGCAGAAAGCCCTGCAGGTCCTGCTCCGACAATGACTATATCAAACTCCATACTTTCACGTTGGTCATGCAGAGGTGCTTTCATGGCTTATAAAGCTTTCTCCAATTCTGGAATAATTTGGTGGAGGTCACCTACAAGGGTGTAATCGGCAATTTGCATGATGGGAGCTTCTTCATCTTTATTAATGGCAACAATAATTTGTGCATCCATTATACCGGCTACATGCTGGATTGCACCGGAAATGCCAACGGCGATATAGAGTTCAGGGGCAACGACTTTTCCTGTTTGTCCAATTTGCCAATCATTGGGAGCATAGCCTGCATCCACTGCTGCGCGGCTGGCACCTAAAGCAGCATTTAATTTGTTTGCAAGAGGAAGAAGCAGGGCCATAAATTTCTCTTGAGAACCAAGACCACGCCCGCCTGATATAATAACACGTGCTGAGGTGAGCTCAGGACGATCACTTTTGTTTGTCTCTGCTTTTACGAAAGAAGAAAGATTTGGATTGGGAGCTGGTGTTATTGTTTTAATGGGAGCAGAATTATTTTGGGAAGGCGTTGGGGTGAAAGAAGCGGTGCGAACTGTTATAATCTTTTTATAATCATTGGTGCGTACAGTTTCAAATGCATTGCCTGCATAAATTGGTCGTTTGAAGGTATTGGGTGAAAGAATGGCGGTAATATCTGAAATTTGCATAAGATCAAGAAGAGCTGCTACGCGCGGCATCACATTTTTCCCAGTACTGCTGGATGCTGCCATGATCAC
The DNA here is from genome assembly GCF_042195725.1 of Bartonella sp. AP65SXKL. NCBI lineage: Bacteria > Pseudomonadati > Pseudomonadota > Alphaproteobacteria > Hyphomicrobiales > Bartonellaceae > Bartonella > Bartonella sp. AP65SXKL. Next base: position 6,127 of record NZ_JBHIOW010000018.1, on the reverse strand, counting down.
ATCATAATCCTTTGCTAACATGAGAATTGTATCTGACATAGGCTCGGCAAGTTGATGGGCTAAATAGTCTGCTTTTGCAATAAGAACTTGCCGCACACCATTAAGTTTAGCACTATTTTCCGCTATCGTTTGAATTTTTTCTCCGCAAACCAGAATATCGATATCATTACTGAGTACGCGTGCAGCGGTGAGTGCTTTTGCTGTTTCTTCTGTATTATGATCGGCCAATAAAAGAATTGCCATAAGTTTTTGCCCTTTTATGTGAGTGTTGCTTTTACTCTAGTGGTGAGAATATTAAATGCAGTTCTTCTGTTTTAAGGCTCTGACAAGTTCTACTACATTTGCCACTTTTATACCGGATTGACGGGGTTTTGGCTCTTCAACGCTTAAAATTATTAAGCGTGCTTTCGTATCGACGCCAAGATCAGTAAGAGATTTTTGTTCAATGATTTTCTTTTTTGCTTTCATGATATTGGGGAGAGAGGTGTAACGCGGTTCATTGAGCCGTAGATCGGCGGTCATAACCATGGGAAGGGGAAGACAAAGGGTTTGTGTTCCATTATCAACTTCACGAGTAACTGTAGCATGCCCATTTTCTATGTTAAGATGTGAGGCAAAAGTTGCTTGTCCCCACCCAAGAAGAGCAGCGAGCATTTGTCCTGTTTGGTTGCTATCGTCATCAATTGCTTGTTTTCCTAAAAAGACCATGTCGGGTTTTTCTTCATCAACAATGGTTTTGAGAATCTTAGCAATTGCTAAGGGTTCAAGTGTTTGATCCGTTGTGACAAGAAGTGCGCGATCAGCTCCCATTGCAAGTCCTGTTCGTAGAGTTTCTTGAGCTGCTTCTGGGCCAATTGAAACAAGAAGAACTTCTGAAATTTTACCGGATTCTTTTTGGCGAATGGCCTCCTCCACGGCTATCTCATCAAAAGGATTCATAGACATTTTTACGTGAGACAGATCAACGCCTGTACTATCCGGTTTGACGCGTATCTTGATGTTATAATCAACAACACGTTTGACAGCGACAATTATCTTCATAATGATCCTCTTTGTTTGTATGTTACAAGTTTATAGCAATACTCATAAGAAACCAAATTGTTTAGAATGAAGTCTCAATTTATAACTTGTGTTCTCTTTCATATAAGCTTTTTTACGTTTACTTGTACTTTCTCGTCGTCATTTTCAATCTTCATATTTTTTCATTGCCATAATTGCCCTATTTGCTTGAATAAAAAGTAAAAAAATCAATTTGTCTTGTGAGAATATTTTTTTAGTTTCTTATGCTTTGTTTATGATGGTGCAATAGGTCCTTTATGCAATGAAAAATTAAGTGAAAAAGATAAAAATGGGGGAATGATTTTTCTCTTCAAATCTTGAATACAGAAAAATTAAAGATCTTTCTTTCAAATATTTTAGATAAAGATTGGGGAAAAATATTTCTAACAAAAAAGTTTTTGGGAGTTCTTAAAGCTCTATTTACTAAAATAGAGCACACTATTCTTATCATTTGTTGCGATTCTTTTCAAAAAGGTTAATGAGGGGTAGGCGTTTGTGAATACGAAGGGTCATACGATCGGCCAGGCGACCAAACAGGTTAGGAACGATAAAGTCTTTTCTTTTGTTGAACAGAAAGAGAGCATGGATACTTCTGTAGAAGTAACGATGTCGGATATTGCTCAAAAATTACGCACCGTTTATGCGCAAATGCAAATGAAGCATTCGCCTCGTTCTTTAATGCAGCAGAATTCGGTAGAAGAGCATTTTAAATCTTACTTAGATGATATTAGTCGGGCCATTTTGGCTGAACATTATATACGTCGTCAAAGAGAAAAAAAGCTTTTCCAGTCTTTAGAGCAGATTAAAACAATTGTTCAAAGTTTGCAGAGTGAAAAAAAAAGCTTAGAAGAAGCAGCGGTAACACGACGGGTGTCTCGTTCAAAATCACCTGATTCTGTTGTACAAAAACTTGCTCACATGGAATGTGAGGGAAATCAAGAACGCTTATTACTTCAAAAGGTGCAAAATTATTCGAAAGAAAACAGCATAATTTCACTCCAAACAAATGTTGAAAATACGTTGCAGCAAGAAAATAGAAGCCCTTTGCCCAGTGATGCTCTGCAATCTTCTTTTAAAAAGGTTGAGGGAGTAGTGAAGCATGCTGTGATAAAAGAAAAGGGGATGATGGGTGCTCAGGCATCTAATCATTGCATTGAGAATGATTTTTCTTCTTTAAGGACGCAGTCTCGGGAACATGTGTCGTTTTTATCTTATTTGCTAAAAAAAGGTGTTCTTTGTTTTTTAACCGTTGCATTTGTGGTAGCGATAACGTTATGTTTTTATAGCTTTTTAAAAGGAGCTCGTTTTTTTTAATTTTTATGATGTTGATATTAATAGATGTGAAATGTATTGCGCATTCGTGTTTGTGCGGAAGCTATAGCAACTAAAATTATCCTTTTAAACACGCAACAGAGATTATTGGGAAAGAGGATAATTGGAGAAGGATTCTCTAATTGTAAAAAAACCTCAAATTATCTTGAAGGTTCTGTAAGTGAGTATTTATTTACCAATTGCTGAAATGTCACTCAATATGCTGATCTTGATTGGTATGGGAGTCGTTGCTGGTTTTTTTTCAGGACTTTTTGGAATCGGTGGTGGGTTTCTCATCACGCCGTTATTGATTTTTTATAATATTCCTCCTGCTATTGCTGTTGGAACAGGTGCTAACCAGATGATTGCTTCATCTGTAACAGGAGCAATTACACATTTTAGAAGACGTACGCTCGATATTAAACTTGGTATTCTTTTGGCGATTGGAGGAGGGATTGGTTCTTTAATCGGGATTCAGGTTTTCTCTGTTTTGAAAAAGTTAGGTCAATTAGACTTAATGATTTCGCTTCTTTATGTGATTCTTCTTGGAAGTGTAGGAAGCTTGATGATCGTTGAAAGTTGGTATGATATGATGCGCAAGCGTAAGGCAGGAAAAGCCAATATTCGTCTTGCTGGTCGACATAATTGGATTCATCGCTTACCCTTAAAAATGCGTTTTCGGACATCTATGATATATGTTAGCATTATTCCAGTTTTAGGGATTGGTCTCATTGTGGGGTTGTTGTCTTCTATTATGGGAATTGGTGGGGGGTTCTTTATGATACCAGCATTGATTTATCTTCTGCGTGTTCCAACCAGTGTGGTGATTGGGACTTCACTTTTTCAGATTACATTTGTGTCTTCTTTCACGACAGTTTTGCAAAGTATGACTAATCAGTCCGTTGATATTGTCTTGGCTTTTTTGTTAATGCTTGGAGGAAGTATTGGTGCGCAATATGGAACACGGGTTGGACGGAAGTTAAAGGCTGAACAATTGCGTATGGCACTTGCATTTTTAGTGTTGATTGTGTGTATGCGTCTTGCTTTTCAATTATTTATACGCCCTGATAATCTTTTCTCTCTGGATATTCTTATGAGATAAAAATGGGTAGATTATTTTCTTTATACATCATTACAGGTTGCTTTTGTTTTATTTCTTTTTCTACATGGTCACATGTTGGGACGCCAGCTACATTCATTGATCAAGTTGACCACGAAACTGTCCAAATTATTGTAACAACGAATACGATTACTGTGGATGCAAATTTTGCTGGTCGTGATCTTTATATTGCTGGTGTTTTAGAAAATATTGATCCGTTATATTCTCGACAGAACCGTTATGATATTGTTGTAAGCTTAGAGGGACAAGATCGGACAATGGTGATGCGAGAAAAAAAACGCAATGCCGGTGTATGGGTCAATACAGATTCTCTTATTTTTAAAAAGGTTCCTCTTTTTTACTCTATGGTCACAACACGTGAAATTGACGATATTACGAGCATTGAAGATTATAAACGCTTAGGGTTAGGATTACTCTATTTGCCATTGCAGACGGATGAACAAGATCAGAAAAAAATACAAACCTTTCGCGATGAACTTATAAAATTGCAAAAAGCTAAAAGCCTTTATTATGAGGAAGTGGGTGGGGTTCGTTTTGGTTCTGACACACTTTTCACAGCGCATTTTCGTTTGCCAGCAAATATCCCGGTTGGACATTATAAAGTTCGTGCTTATCTTTTTCGTGATGGACAGTTTATTGATAGTGCAACAACGACTCTTGAAATTGTTAAAGCACATATCACCTATACAATTTTTTATGCAGCGCACAAGTATCGTTTTTTATATGGTATTGTTGCAGTGATTATTGCTATTACTACAGGATTTTTATGTCGTTTGATTTTTCGAAAAGATTAACGCAAGGAAAATGTTAAGGCTTTTATTTTTTATGAAAAATTCGTAAGATAAGAAAAATAGGCACAACAACAATAGCTCCTGTCATAGTTATATGGAAGAAATTTGTAAGCGTTATAAATCCTGCTTCCCATAGTGATTGAAAAAAATCTACTATTTTTTGTATGAGGTTTCGAGGTGTCCATCCCAAAAAATTCATTACGATGCCAATGAAGAATGAAAGAATAAGCAATTTTAGACTAACGCGGCTTAATTTTTCTCCAAGAAACGCATGAAAAGAATTTAATAATTTTTTTTTTCGCTTCATTCTAAGATACTTTCGAAGATCGTGTTTTTTATTGTATTATCATAGTACAGCGATGTTATTATCATAAAGGAAAAACATTTTTTTATTTTTTCTTACTTTTTTGAGTTTATCACCTTAGTCTGGTTAACGGTGCTGGTTTTTGAAATATACACATGTTTTATTGCATTTTTTGCGATATTTTCATGGCGCTTCTTTTATTAAATGAAGGGATATCCTTTCGTCTCGAGAATTTGTAGAGAAATTTTATAACGTTTCAGCATTTCTTATCAGAGTGAGAGTTCTAGTATATTGAAGATTTTGTAACGAACTTATTATTGTCGTGTATAGAAATAATATTTCAAGACAGTTTACTTAAAAAAAGACTATCTATTCTAATAAGGGTATGCTTATATAGGTATTATATTTAGATATTTCAACCTTAGTGCATTGAAAAGATCTTTTTTTCTGAAAAAATGTAAGCAATGAATTGAGTGTTGTTAAAGGAGCAAAGATATTAAAAATACGATGTGGAAAAAAGTTTTGTTATGTGTGGGTGCGTAAAGGAATATCAGGGGGAGCCTATGCTCCTTTTATTTAGAAATAAAATATAATTTAAAAGCTGTTATTTGGCAGAGGATTATGGAAAAATTCAAAATTCCTCTTGTAGGGGGAGGAGGTCATGTCGGTTGATGGGTGAATTTTCCTGTTTTGTTAAAATGTCAAATTGTTAGTAGAGCTCTTTGTTATTAAGGCGCTTAAGCTAACAAAGAAGAGTCTTTTGATGGCATAAAAAGGCGAGAGGAAAGAAGAGACAAGCTTACCCGACAAAAGAGAGAAAATAGTGGTTTTATAGTCTTCAATCGTAGGCGTTATGACATCATGAATAGGCTCTGTTATGGGGGAGCATTCATTGTATGTCAGAGTGTTTGTTGTTGCATGTTTTGGTTTGTCTTGGCTTATAGCCATGGGTAGAAGTCCGTGGTTGGTAAGTGGTGTTGTTTGAAGGTTTTAATAATACTTTGTTTGAGGCGCTTATGGATCATCTAACCTTATTATTAAGCATGTGCTTGTTGTGTGGGAAATTTATATAGTAAACTTTAAAAGGAAAAGTCTATGAACTTGAAGAAAAAAATATTACAAAATAGCAGCTCTCTTGTTTCTGCTTTTATAGCTTTGGCGATGGTTGCACAACAAGTTTCAGCAAAAACACCCGCTGATACCCTTGTGATGGCTTGGAATCTTGATGCAATTAGTACATTTGATCCCGCACAACTTAATGATGTTTATGGAAGTGAAATTGTTCGCAATGTTTGTGATAATTTGGTCAGTACTGCGACAAATGATCCTGCTAAAATGGTTCCCGCTTTAGCAACACATTGGGATGTTTCAGGTGATGATCACAGTACGGTGATTACTTTTCATTTACGTGATGGTTTGAAGTTTAATGATGGTCGATCAGCCAATGCCAATGATCTTCTTTGGAGTATGAAGCGGATTGTCAAATTGAAGATGGGTAATGCGGCAATTTTTAATGAATATGGAATTACAGAGCAAAATGTT
>NZ_JBHIOW010000017.1:0-26520 GCF_042195725.1 Bartonella sp. AP65SXKL | reverse complement strand
AGTGAAGAACAATTGGCATCCCTAGAAGCCCCGATGGTGATTTATGTGCGCCAACAGGTCAAGGGCATGGATGTTTACGCACCGGTGCTTTACATCCCTGAAAAAGACAGAGCCTCCTTTGTTTCTGCTGGGGCTTTGATCATGGGCGATGATGTCAATATCACCAGCCAAAATACAAGCAATTCCACAATAACTAATTCAGGGCGGATTGCGGCAAACCACCAATTGCATGTGCATGGTGGGGATATCCTCAGTCAAGGGGGGCATTTTGCTGCTGGTGGGGATGCTGTTCTCCTTGCGGAGAAGAATATTCGTTTAGATGCAGGGCGCACAACGGTTGACGGCGTGGAGACCGTTTTAAACACCGAGGCGCTTTCTGCTGGTGGTAATGCAACGGTGATTGCTAAACAAAATATCACCGCCTCCGGGGTGGGGATCACCACCGGAGGTGATCTTGCCATGGCTACAGAAGAAGGCAACTTGACGATCGGTTCAGCAGAAACCCATTACCATGATGAACACGGTGATGCTACCATGCATCATAAATCAGAAGTCAACTCTGGAGGCTCAACGACACTTCTCTCTGGACAAGATTTGAATATTTTAGGCTCTGATGTTCAAGCAACGGATAAACTTCTCTTACAAGCTGAGGGCAATGTTTCGATTGATGCCACACGCAACAGTACCAATAGTCATCGCGGGGATCAAACCTTTCATGTCGCCGTGCACAATGGCTCTCATTTAAGTTCTGGAAAAGATACCACTGTCATCTCAGGTCAAGATATCCATATTGCTGCTTCCGATATAGATGCCAAGGGCAATGTTGGTCTTGGTGCCCAAGGGGAGATAACAATAGGGGTGAGAAACGATGAGATGGAGTATCATCTTCGCACCAAAAACACGAAAGTGGATATGCAAGCCTCTCATGCCGTTGGATCTTCGATAAAATCGGGAGGTGACACCACGGTCATTGCAGGGCAGGATGGCAAACCGCATGATCTTAGCATCACAGGCAGTTCCATTGCGGCTGATGGCAAGGTAGGGCTGAAAGCCAGCAACGATGTCCTGATCAATAATGCAGAGGATAGCTTACATTATGAGATGTCGTATCACAAAGACGGTGGGGTGTTTAGTAGCAGCAAATCTGAGCATAACAAGATGGATGTGAGCCAAGTTGTGGGGTCAAGCATAACAGGGGGTGAAGGCATTGCCATTGATTCCGGAAACAACACGGAAGTTGTAGCCTCGATGCTCGTAGCCGGTAAGGCAGAGGAAACGTCAGGAGAGAAAGCACCAGGAGAACAGAAACAAGCGGATATTACCATTCACTCTGGGGGAAAGATTACTATCAAAGGCGCCCAAGAACACTTGGATCAGCAAGCGCAATCGTCATCAAGTGGCTTTTTGCATGAGAAATCGTCCGATACATCTCAATCGCATACCACAACGGTCTCCTCTATCCTTGGGGCAACGGGCAACATCGTGTTAGACGCACAAGGAGAAGCCAAGATTTCTGCTTCTCATCTGCTTTCCGGTCAAGATATCAATGTGAGCGGAGAAAGTGTGACGATTGATGGCATGACAGATCATCATAAGAGCCATTCAGAGGAGCATGAAACAGGTTTTGGTGTGGGATCAGGCAAGGGCTTTGTGTCGATATACGGGAGTGAGGGAAAGACAGAAAATGAAGAGAGTTTTGAGCATCAAGGTTCTTCTCTCAATGCGGATGGCAATATCAACATCACTGCCAAGAAAAAAGATGTGAAAATTGTTGGCTCTGATCTTGCAGGTGAGAATATTAACCTTTCGGCAGCGCATGATGTGAATGTGCTTGTTGGTCATAATAGCCATAAGTCAAACTCAAAGGAAGAACGTACAGGCTTTGGGTTTCAGTTTGAAAAGAGCAAAAGCGGTGCTTCTGTAGGTGTTGGAATTGCAAGCGCCAAAGATACGGGCGATCAATGGGAAACCACTTCCACACAATCACACATCACGGCACGCCAAGATGTGCAGATTACTGCTGACAATGATGTGAATTTACAAGCAGCCATTGTTTCGGCGGATCGTGATGTCAACATGGATGCCGGCAATAATATCACCCTATCAGAAAGCTATGATACCTCTAACGCAAAAGAAAAGCATGAAAAGTCTTTTGCTGGTGTGACAACTTCCGTTGATATCGGTGTCCTTGGCACGGTACAAGGACTAAAAGATGCCGCAGATCACATGAATAATAAGGATGGTAACAATACAGTTATTAATGGCATACTGACTGGCATGAAAATCAGTCATCTTTATAGTAAAGGCAAAACCTTTGTTAATTGGCTGACTGGCAATACGGGGGAAAAGGGGAACGTAACCAAAGGACTGAGTAGCTCATTAGGAGGATTGGGGGGCTCCACCAAGGATGCTCTTGCCAATCTGGCTGGCGCATCTGGCAGTGTAACCGTGGGCTTTAAAACTGAGAAAACAGAAGCCTCTTCTCAAGTCTCCACAGCGGTGACAGATAGCATAGAAGGCGGACGCGCTGTTAACATGCAAGCCCACAAAGGCAGCATTCATGGTGTTGGCGCTGATATTATCGCTGGTACCAATCCAATCTATGTGCTGGAAAATGATGCACAGAGCGGAAAGATCACCATGGAAGCAGGTAAAGATATCATCTTTGAAAGTGCACAAAACACGCAAAGCACACAAAACAGCAGTGAAAGTGCTTCAATGAGTGTTGGCACCGGTTATGGCACGGGTGGCGCAGGGGCAACGGGCAGTGCTGCTTTTAGTCAAGGGGAAGGTTCCAGTGAGGAAGTTCAACACAAAAACAGCCATATTATAGGCACCGGCACTGTTCATACCATAAGTCAGGCAAACACCACATTGGCAGGCGCCGTGGTTTCTGGAGAGCGTGTAGAAATGGAAGTAGGGGGTGATTTTGCCATTACCAGCCGCAGTGATACGGGACAAACTTCCAGCAAGCAAAACTCTGTTTCTGTTGGGTTTGGTGCTGGACAAACGGGTGGTGGGGGCTCCATGAGCGCCTCTTTCCAAAAGGATAAATCCTCCAGCGATTATCATAGTGTTGTGGAACAATCAGGCATCAAAGCTGGTGATGGCGGCTTTAATATCATTGTTAAAGATAAAACAACGCTGACCGGAGGTATTATTGAAAGCACCGCGCCGGCAGATAAAAACAGCCTGACCACAGGAAGCATTAGCACCAGTGATATCAGCAACAGTGCCCATGCTAAAGCCAGCAGCCATGGGTTTAGCATTTCTGGGAACGACACGATAAAAAACATTGCCAAGAATGTTTTAAATCACGGCAAAGCCAAGGATGCAGCAGAAGGAGAAACCAAATCTGCTATCAGTGATGGGACTATCATCCTTACTGATACAACTGGACAAAGGGCGATGGGGCAAGATGCTGGACAAATCATTGGCTCTCTCAACCGCAACACCGCAGCAGCACACCAAGCAGTAGGACAGCTAGATGTCGCACCGCTTGAGGATATATTGCGTAATCGTTTAGGTATGAGAAATAAATGGGTAGATGAATGGTTTGATATATGGGATGGGGTTCGTAAAATGGCATTTTATGTTGACCATCCAGTGGGTGAGGTTGCGCATGATGAAAATGGCAATGTCCTCTATTTAACCGATGAAAATGGAAAACCTATAAAAGGCAGTGATGGAAAATATATCACTCTGTATCACTTTTTAAAGCCAGAGGAAGAAAAGCATTTACAAAAAGGCCCTAATGGTGCTGTTTATATGTTCTACAATGGCATTTTTAATTCACCAGATGAAGCAGCCGGTAATGCTGTCCAATTGGCTGTTAATAAAAATGGTCCCCTTTATTTTACATACTTTCCCCAAGCTGATGATGTGCTGGTAGAATTAGGGGTAGCATATTATCAAAAGTTTTGGGAGGGTAGCACTTGGGGATTGAGTAATTCGACCAAGAAGTTCCAAGATTTTATCTATCGTTATGGCAATGACAATGCTATTGTTAGTGGGCATAGCCGGGGTACCTTAACAATACGCAATGGAGCAAATGACTTGCAAGAACATGGTATCCACAGTGTAGCCAAGAAAACAGACTTCTATCTTGTTGGAGCGGCTGCTCACATGCAATCGATGGCCAATACAGTAGATTATCTAAGCGATGGCGAAAAAAATTATATCTACATACAAGGTCATATGTTAGACCCCATTAGTACAGTGATTGGTTACAATTGGCCTACGGCTTATGGGGTACGTTCCAAACCATATGATTCATTACATCCGTTAATTCTACCCCTCAGAGAGATGGGGGGAGCGATCATCGGCTATAATCCTAGTACCCATAATTGTTATGCTGATGCAAGTGCTAAGTGTAAAAATGATTACGGTTCATTTGATTTTATAAAATTTTATTCCACGAGAACAGGGAACAAAAAATGAAAATACGATTTAACTTATTGAGCCTGCTCATTCTATTAAGTATTACTGGATGTGATATGGACAAATCTCCTCCAGGGGAAGTATATGGGTGGATCAAGCCAGGAGCAGACTTTACCGAGGTAGGAAAAGCCTTATTAGAATGTGGCATGCCACATCTTAATTATCTTGAGGCTGAAAATCAAAAGCTCAGCAATAATGATAATGCAACAATTTATGCTTGTATGATTCAAGCAGGATTCCGTGACAGATATGGCGGTCCATCTTGGTGTGTGAATCATTGGAGGGAAAACCTTCCGATTTGTCGACCAGGCGCGGTCATTCCGAAACGAAGTGTTGAAAAGCGCTTAAACAGCCCTTTTTGTAAAAAATATAAAAATGCGGATGAATGCCAATCTTAAGTGATGATCAACAATCCGCCATCCTTGCCTTTGCTTGGAATGGCGCGATTGTTTCCTCACTTTCCATTATTTAACGGATGAAGAAAAGCAGCATTTACAAGCTGGTTTTGATGGCAAGGTGCATGTGTCCCTCAATGGCATTTTTACCCCACCCTATGAGGCGGCTGTTTATGCAGAGCAACATGCGGAGAATAAAAATGTACCGCTTTATTTTGTTGTGTTTCCAGAAGCCGATTCTGCTATTTCAGAACTTCTGGTCGCGGGTTATCAGAAGTTTATGGAAAATAACTTTTTGGGTTTGACCAATTCAACACAAGAAGCAAAAGATATAATGTCTCGCTATGGTAACACAGGATTGCATTTTGATGCCCATAGTCGTGGCAGTTTGACAGGCTTTAATATGATGAATTCTTTCAAACAAGAAGGTGTAAATGATGTAGCTGGCAATACAACGATCAGTTTCCATGGACCAGCGGCTAATGTTTTGGCTGCATCCGGTCTGTTAGGTTATGTGAGTGGTGGCAAACAAACCACTATTGGCTTTGATGGGCATAGATTTGACTTTGTAAGCCGATGGATTGGCGGTAATGGCTATACTTATGAGACAATACCTGATGGTAGTAACTGGTGGAAAGAAACATGGAATATGTTCACAAATCCTTATAATCCCCATACTTGCCTTGGAGATGCGGGTCCAAAATGTCGAGATATATATGGACTTTCCCATCGAGTACAATTCCCTTTAAGGAGAAAAAAATGAAACAAATCTTTAAATTATTGAGTTGCATAGCTTTATTAGTTATAACGGGATGCCAATTTAATAAACCTCCTGCAGGATACTTCACGGTGTGGGAGAAATCAGGAGCAGATCGGCTTGAGGTAAAAAAAGCACTTTTAGAATGTGGAATGCCAGCACCTTATGATGTATTTCCAGAAAACAGAAATTTAAGCAACAATGCATGGGCAACCATAGAAGCTTGTATGATTCAAGCTGGTTTTCATGATAAATATGATAGGGGGGGGGGCTGGTGTGGAAATCATAAAGCCGAAAACTTACCCATTTGTCGTCCAGGCGCTGTCATACCACAGCGCAGTGTCAAGAAGCGCTTAAATAGCCCGTTTTGTAAAAAGCATCCAGAACAATATGAATGTTATCCTTAAGTCTTGCTTGTAATGATCAACAATCCCCTATCCTTGCCTTTGCTTGGAATGGCGCGATTGTTCCCTCAATCTGTCATCTCAATATTGTTCACCGTTGTTTTAAGCAGCGGTGACAGAAAATATCAACAGGCTTAAGAGCTTTTTATCGTAAATAAATCCATTGAAAGAGGGAAAAAATGAAGAAAATCTTAAAACTATTGAGTTGCATAGCTCTCTTAAATACAGCTGGATGTGTTAACCAACCTCCTCCATCAACTTTAGCATTATGGGAAAAGCCAGGTGTCGATAAAGCGATGATCCAACAATCCTTATCAAAATGTGGCTGGAAACCGGTTTATGCTTCTTCTAGTGATATGAATTCGTATGCGAGTGAATTTGCCTCAGTTTATGAGTGTATGAAAAAAGCAGGTTTCCGGTATAAATTGCAAGATTCAAAAGGGCTCTATTTTGTACAACCTCTGAAAAGTGACTCGTTTTTAGCTAATTTGGTGCTAGCTGGATATCAGCAATTGATGGACAATGACACCTTTGGTGTGACCAACAAAACGAAACAGGAACGCGCTTTACTAACGCATTTTGAGGATGAAAGAAAACGTCAGCAAAAGCAAAAAGCTTTACAAAAGCGATCACCAAAGCGTCCTCCCCATCGTTAAAAGGTCGTTGGATAAAATCACGAATGAAGTAGGGGATCAAAGCCGTCTCCTTCTTTATTCAAGCGGGTGGCACTTTAAATAAGGCAGCATTCATGGTGTTGGAGCCGATATTATCGCTGGTACCAATCCTGTTTATGCAAATGGTGAGCAGAGCGGGAATATCACCTTGGGAGCAGGTAAAGATATCATTTTTGAAAGTGTACAAAACCAGCTCGTGGGTGTTGCTACAGCCCTTGGCTCTTAAGACGATTCATAAGAATCATTTTTACTCCTTTCTTCTATAGTTTTTACCCATACATCAGCCCCGCTTATGATGTGCAAGCAAGTGATTTTGATTGATTCAAGATAAACAGATTTGAAATGAGAGAATCCTACGTTATTCGGGAGGCTAATTCAATATAAATAACGCTAGATTATCATTATAAATCAATGCCTTGAACACTTGTTAAAGTATTGACGTGCCTCATGCCCTTTGTCATTACGCTCTATAATCGAAAGATGTTTAGCCATGTCTAATGTAATGTGGTATTCTTTTTCTTTTCCACCGTTTTCTAAATTCAGACTTTATTTCCAAAAACGCAATATAATTCACGTGCGTTAACAGTTTGAACTGTTTACTTGGCCAATAGTTTGTTCTTTAATTTCTATAGAGTATTCATGGTGAACTCCTTACTACTTAGACGTTTTTCATTGACTCTTTAATTAGAAAGTGCCGAGCACTGAAAAACACGGTAGTAAGTCCGTCGTTATGCTTTCCTATGAAGGTGTGTTATAGCATAACCACACCCCACAAAATCACTATATGCGAGTAACATACAATGAGTCAAAGCCTTTAATGTGCGAAAATAAACTATCTCGGTAGCTTATCTGCTTAGTATTTAAGGTGTTCGTTAGGTTCCTGTTTCGATTATTCATACTCCTATAATAATATCACTTTTTTCTAAAAATCATAAGCACATATTTACTTTATTTGTCGACTCACTTTAGATTTTCCAGCTTAGTTTTTTATTTATAGTGGAGGGGACAATAATGCTCGACATACTTGATACAATTGCGATGATCGTATGTTTGTTGTCGTTACCGGTGATGGTTGTCGGACTTGTTTTAGTGTGTATAAAAAAATGGTGCAAAAATGGATTGAAAACCCTTGGCATTGGAGTCTTATTATTTCTCGGCTCTGCAATATTAGGTGCGTTTTTTTTTCACAAAATCAAACCAGATCAAGTTGCGTACAATAATGAAATTTTTTCCTCCTCCTCGACTTTATTAATAGATGTTGCTACTCAAAATGAAAGCGTGACAAAGGCACTACCTGAGAATACTGATAAGCAAAGTATCCATATTCAAGATAAAAAGTCAGACGAAAATGATGGTCTAGGTTTTTGGGGATGGTTCAGGTTAATTTTCTTTGCATTTATTGCATTGTCTATTTTTGTTCATTGGCAAGATAAACGCAACAAACGTTTTAAAGAAAAAGTTTCAGAGCAGGTTTTAATGCCTCCCCCGCATATCCATCCTTCTTCTGATTTATCAGTTGTTAATAAAATGTCGCCGGAACTTGAAAAAAAACGGTTAGAAAAGAGGGTACAGATCGTTCTTCTTTGTGCTCTACTGATTGGAGGCATTGTGGTAACAGTAACTATTACGCCATGGTTATTAGTACCCATTTTTATTGTTTTAATTTTTGTTATTATTGCCTATTGTGAGTCAAAAAAGGAAAAAAGCTTTGAGCAAGAAGTTGCTCTGTGGCAATCAGATATTCCTCCCTCTAATTTTGAGGAAGCATGTGAAATGTTTCAAGAACTTGACGCAAGTGAATATGATTATCGTTTAGTACAAAATGAAAAACTGTTGGGAGTTCAAGAACGCGTTACCTTTGATATTGGCGAAAATACTCCAATTTTAGGACGTCTTTTAGTAACAAATCAAGCTATTGTATTTGAGAGCCCTGAAGATAATGAAAGGACTACTTGGGCAAGAATTGTATCAGTAACTATAACATACCAAGGATGTCACATCAGTCACCGTACCGGCGCACCATGGAATTACCGATTTAGTGCTATTCCAAATCCAAGGTTTGCAGCAGTAATCCGGGTTCTTGGGCAGCCTTATTGATTTTGAAACACACAAGACAAAGGTTCCTCATTGTTTTTTCTCCCGCAAGATAAGCTTATACATACCGGATTCTGAAGCTTGGACATCTATCACAATGAAGTGCTCTTGAGAAGAGGGGGCTTTGTTGTTTTCAGGAGAGAGGACCACAATACTATCTTGAGGTTTTGGTGGTATTCCCCCGATATCATTGATACAAAGATCAAGTTCCTTTCTTGCAATTGTGGTAGAGATTCTGCCACCGGCGTCCGATTCCGAATGTTTAATGCCGTAAATCGCTGTGATACGAAAAGATTGCTGGTTGTCTTTTCGCGTGTAGATGATGGGCTGCCCAAAAGTGTTGCGCACATCTTTAACCATTTGGTTTAGCAGCCCGTTCCACCGCATGTTATTTCGCTCCAATCACTGCTTTAAACAGCATTTCAGGGCGTGTGCAAATGTAAAGCGGATAGCTATAGACCTCCGGTTTTACCCATGCATTACGGTCGTGGTCGACGATAAGCATCGTGTAGAGAGGTCTTCCAACCGTGTTGGCAAAATCCAAGCTTTCACCAGGAGCAAAGGTTTTTTGGAAGACACCAGGCGCATCAACAGGAAAGAATTGACATTCATCCGGCTTAATGCCTATAGCGCGCTTTGTTCCAGCCTTCGCACTCACATTATAGTTGTGAATACTCCGGTAATTAATGAAAGTCACACCCGCAAAGTCAAAACTACCAAAGCTCCCAGAGCCAATCGAACTTGGTGTTGCAACACCTCCGGCGCTATTGAGTGTCTGTGCTAAGGCTGTGTTTAAATAGGTCTCACGAATTGTTTTATGGTTTTTCAATTTGGAGAAAAATTCATTTCCACAAAGCCCAATAATGCGTGAACGATCAGAAAACGCTCCTTTTGAAGCTTCAATCATCCTCATAATGACTTGATCAACATGGTCAGCAACATTGGTTGTCTCATTATTTAATTTAAAATCAATCGGCTTTGGTGGTGCGATTTCCCATTCCTTGTACCAATCGACAATAACAGAGCCATCAGCATCAAGGACAACACCTTGAACAGCGCCAAGCTGCATATTTTCCCATGTCAATTCTATTTCAGAAATCAGTTTCTTTTGTTTTCTGGCAATATATTTCATTGCTGTCTCTAACTGATCTTCTGTCCCAAATTCACGACGGTTTTGGATTTCTTCTGATTTCACGGTATCACTTTTGGCAATCCGTGTTGTTTTGAAAAACCGAAGATTACGACCCTCTCTATCACCTTCTGCCAAAGGTGCGCCACGTTCACTGGTTTGAATAAGCGAAAATGTATTATCACGCCGTTCAATACCAACCACCGTGGTACTGGTTTCAACTTCTTCAAAAAGATTAAGAGAACTTACAAGACCAGGTTGAAACTCATAGTTTTCGATGGCTTTCATCATTGTGATGCTTGAGAAAGCATCATGTTTAAAAAAATTCATGTCCATGTGTGCATTCTCCTATCGCAATAGAATGTTGTTTTTGTCTTCTAAAGACTGAATGGCTGCTTTCTTTTGCTCATCCGTGATGGCATCTGGCCATAGCAGTTCAGAAGCTTTTACAGTGCATAAGCGTGCTGTAATTACGGCACGTTGATCTGCTTCTGTTGCGTCAATAGTGGCAAAAGAAATCCCTGCCGGTGTTTGACTGCCATCTGATGCTGCTGGATTAAGGGGGACATAGTGTTCCGTTGCGGTTATCTTTCCCATGACAGTTCCAGCTTCAATGAATGCTCCTGATGCAAACAGCACTTCTTCATTTGACATATCGGGGTCGTAGGGTCCAAGATAAGCGCCATTGCGTACGTCGTCATAAATAATATTCGTCATTTCACTGCCCTCCAAGCTGCTTCCCATTTTGCATAAATCTTTGCCTTGCTCGTCCCATCACTATGAGGGGTATAAGGCGAGACTTTTAAAGACGCGCTTTGAGAGCTAGCAGCCGTCAACACACACTGGCGTGCTTTCTCGACACTCATACCGTTTTGAATAGCTTTTGCTGCGTCAAAAGAAACGCCTAAGTGCTTTGCTTGCCTTTCAAGGGTTGTTAGTGCTTTTGCGCGCTTTCTTTCTTTTTCAAGAGCAGCTTTTATGTTTTCCTGCTTGTCCTCATTGTCTTCATCTTCATCTTCGTTTTCTTCGTCGTCAAAGATTTCGGCGTTTTTGTCGATGTCACTATCGTCTTCGTCCTCTTCCTCGTCATTGATGATGTCGACGATCTTTTCGTCATCCTCTTCTTCAGCGCGGTATTGTGTGCGTGCCATGTGTTTTGTCCTTCTTTTTCTGTTGATGTTGGGTTTTGTGATATGGAATCCGTTAAGGCTTCCAAAGCTTGCGCAAGGGTGCCCTGCGCATCTGCTAATCCAAGCGTGATCGCTTGGGTGCCTATAAAAGTTTCTGCTTTTGTGTCACGAATTGCAGCAGCATTTAAGCGTCTGTTTTGCGCCACCAAATCGACAAACATCTCGTAGAGCAGGGCGCAATCGGCTTGCATTTTTATCTGTGCTGTATCGCTCAAGGGTTCATGAGGGTTGCCATGGGTTTTGTGATCACCTTCAAAGACAAAGGTCCATTTATGCCCGTGTTTTTCATCTGCACGGGACTGGTCAAGATGGGCACAAACAACCCCAATCGAGCCCACAACCCCTGTGCGAGCAACCCATATTTGAGAAGCAGAACAAGCAATGGCATAAGCTGCAGAACAGGCAAACTCATTGGCATGTGCCCAAATGGGTTTATTGTATTGTTTTGAGAGTGTTTGAAACTCTTCAACCAAATCAAACACACCACCGGCTTCTCCACCGCCGCTGTCAATATCAAGTAAAACAGCGCGAACATCAGGTTGTGCAATGGCTTCACGAAAAGAAGCGCTTAAACCTTCATAAGAGGTTAGCCCCGATAAAGCCCCAAGCCATGCACCACGGCGCACAAGCGTGCCATGAACCGGTATTATGGCAACATTGTTTTGTACTACATAAGTTTCAGGGGGTCTTAAAGCTTCTGTATTCTCTTGCGAATAAGCTTCAATGGGAAACTTTTCTCCCTCAAAAAGGCGTGGTGCAAGAGCATTCAAAATGATATCAAGCTTTGTCGAGGCAAGCATATGAGGAACCCCAAAAAGCCGTGATGCCAAAAACGGCATGTCGAGATTATTCACCATTTTTATGTGCCTCACTGCCTTGGTTACTTTCATAAGTCTCAGAAGGTTCTGAATCTGCTGTATCAATCACTTGATTTTCACCAGAAGGCGCTGCCATATCCGTGTCAAAAGATAAGCCGCGCGCACGAGCGTCTGTGTGCTCTTCTTGCAGTTCGGCATGAATGCTGTCGATATCAAAGCCACGCTCGGCAAGTGCCATGCGTCGTGTTTTCAAGCCTGCACGGATTTCTTCTTTTTCCGCTGAGATATCCTTGTTTGGATCAATCATTTCAAGCGGGGGCGCAAAGCTTTCACATTGAAGCCATGGCAAGGAATTTTCTTCCCACCCTGGCAAATTGACACATCCGGAAAGCACTGCCATTTCAACAAAACGCTCCCAAACAATGCGATTAAACTGAAAGGCAATGATATGTTCACGCCATTGTTTAACATGA
The DNA here is from genome assembly GCF_042195725.1 of Bartonella sp. AP65SXKL. Lineage (NCBI taxonomy): Bacteria > Pseudomonadati > Pseudomonadota > Alphaproteobacteria > Hyphomicrobiales > Bartonellaceae > Bartonella > Bartonella sp. AP65SXKL. The sequence goes on along the minus strand of NZ_JBHIOW010000017.1, from coordinate 14,146 downwards.
CGTCTAAACTGAATGATGGAGGTACGCACATTTGAAAAATTGCCGCGCGTAACGTCTCCAGTCACAACGGCATAAGGCATATTAAGTGCTGCACAAATTTTCAAGATATTGCGAAATTGAAAAGCCTCATAAGAACCTCCAACCTCAACAGGATTTGAGAATGTAACTTCTTTATTCTCTCCTAAATAAAGAGATGCACCGGGCGCAATGACAGGTGCTTTGTATTCTTCTTCAACGTTGTTTTTATCACGATTATCGGATAATTTTTCGACGTTTGGTGAATTGTCCTTGACAAACGCCGCGAAAAGAGCCGCCGTCCTTTTTCTATCGAGTTCTGCGTCGTCATAGGATTCGAGTTGAAAGATCTTTGTCATACAGCGCGTTATTTTGGGAGAACCGCGCAATTGTCCGGCAATACGGCGCTCTTTTATGTGAAGGATCATTTCAGCGGGGACACGTATGCGTTCTTGACTCTTAAATGCTATGTTGGAAGGAGAAGCATCATAGGGGTGATGTTCCCAGAAATGATAAGCAACACGCTTACCACTGGCATTAAATTCAATTCCCATACGAATGTAATTGCCTTCAATCTCAGCCGGTCCATTGTAGGAAAGGTCCAACATTTCCGTGGGATAAACTTGCAACTGAAGAGGCACACCAGAGCGCCCGTAGAGATCAACATAATGCAATCTTACAAAGCACTCTCCGGTTAAAAATACTTCTCGTGCAATGGTTGCTTGCAGCCCATAAAAGCTGGTATCTTCATCATAATCGGCTTCATCAACCCATTGCCACCATAAGTCTAAAAGCTTTTTCTTTTCTTCTTGAAAGCCTTCAATACGAGGATAAGGTTTAATCCCATCACTTACAGCCGCAGAGACCCATTCCTCCGTTGCAGACCCATAAAGAGATTCATTGTCATAAAGCCATCTTGAACGGGCAACAATGGTATCACCGCATTCTTCAATCGCTTTATTAATATGTTTTTTGGCGGGGTCAAAACCACCCATGCGACGGCTTTTACTTGCAGCTTCAAAATGGGGATTGTGTTGACGAGAAATTTTAAAAAAGCCTGTGAGTTTATTGAAAAAACCAGCCATTAATAGCCTCGTGATATATTAAAATAGAAAACGCGTGAACCTTTACGCCCTTCAAGGTCCGCTATTTGCGTATTGATCATTTCAAGAGCTCTGCGCAGTTCCTCAACAGAGCGGTTGCTGACTTGCTTATCGCCGTGACGCACTGATTGCGCACCCGAATAAAGAGCCTCTTCAATTTGTTCACGCCGCCTTTTTAAACTTTCCAGTCTGTTAATTTTGCTGTTAAATTGTCCTAAAGTTTCATCCACAAATTACCTCCAATCCCCTCGCATATAAGGATTCATCACTGTTCTGGATTGTTTCCTTTGAGGTTTTGCTATCTGAGATCTTCTTGGAGAAGTGAATGAAGAAATCCCAGATGTTGGTTGCTCTACAGAACCTTCAATTTTAAGTTTTTCTAAACGCTCTTCTAAGATATCAACTTCTCGATTAAGGTTTATTCCCGCCGAAATCAGACCTTGTAAAGCAGCATAAGCATAGACCCTACAGTCCAAGGCTTCGTTTCTTGCCTTTTCACTTTTTTGCCATTCAATACGCTTGAAGCCTTTAAAATATTTGATGACTTTTCTTTCAGCGGTTAGCTGGTCAAAATATTCTCGATCAAGGCTTTTGTGAAAGTGTGTTGCACCAGCCCCCGTTGCTTCAGGTCCCGATTTTTTAAATCGTGCCGTGATAATATCTTTCGCGGCATCAACCCCAACAATATAAAGATTAATCTGTCCTTTATTGTTTTTGCTTGGTCGGCGTGGCCATACCGCACGCCATCCCGCTTGCCCCTTAATGCCCCAGATACGCCGCCCCTCACGCGGGCGTACATAATTATAAACCGCCTGTGTATGTCCACCACCGGTATCAATACAAGCAGCTGTTATCCTAATCCCCTCTTTATAGCCTGGATGCGGCCAACGTTTTGCAAGATATTCATCCAATTGGTCCCATACTTCAAAAGAAGAGGGATCACCAAGGATCACTTGATAATCAATATGCCAACTTTCTTCACTACGCCCCCATCCCACCACTTCAAGTTCCAAGCGGTCATTTTGCACATCAATACCAGCTGTCAACACGACGGATTGTTCTGGTGCAAGGGGATAATCTTCGCGTTTTGCATAGAGGCTATCAGGATCAATAACTTCGCCTGTTCTGTCCTCCCATGGCTCTCCAAGAACTGTATTGACAAAAGGCTGTAGAAGAGCTGGATCATCTTTGGCATTTAAAAACTCTCTTGCACATTCCCCCCATGTAAGCCAAGGAGAATAGAGTGCCGAAATATGATAAGAACGCAAATTGGGTCTGCTTGACTCACTGGTTGGGACCCAGCATGCGCCTCTTTCTTCACACATGAGATCTGTTTTTCGGTGCTCGGCATGTTCATGACCACAATGCGCACAAACAAAAACAGCTTTTTCGGGAGCCCCTTTCGGCCATTTGATTTGTGACCAAACAATCGGCTGGAGTGTACCACATGCATCACAAGGCACGTTGTAATATCGCTGGTCTCCTAGCACAAAATCCTTGGCAATACGGCTTGTGTCACGGTGGGTGGGTGTGGACAATTTAAAGATCTTTCGTTGTACAAAGGTCGAGGTACGCTTTTCCGCAATCATCACCGGATCACCTTCGTTATCCACACTGAGAGGATAACCATCCACTTCATCCAAAATCAGATAACGAATAGGCATGGAACGCAAACCAGCAGCACTGTTTGCCCCTGTAAGCATCAGTGCACCACCATCAAACTCTTTCGAAAACATGGTATTCCCGCCGTCACGTGCTCGTGCTGGGGCTATGCGTTCACTTAAAACTGGACTTGCCATAATCATAGGATCAAGCCGCGTCTTTGAAAGCTTTTTGGCTGTCTCAACGGTCGGCATGACATAAAGAGCAGGTCCTGGACTATAATGAATAGCATAACCGCAGAAATTTAATCCTGCCTCTGACATGCCAACTTGCGCCCCTTTCATGACAATAGTTGTTTCAATCGGTTTGTGAGAGGAAAGGTTATCCATGATTTCACGCAAATAGGGGGTCCGCTTTGTTCTCCACAATCCAGGTTCAGCACTTGCTACGGTGCTAAGGTATCTATTCTTATCCGCCCATTGCGAAACCGTATACGGTGGGTCCGGTTGTCGTGCGTTATTGGCATGGGCGAAAAATTCTTCGACTGCATTGTCATCCATTATTCGTTTCTTGCAAGTTCTCTAACTCTGGAGAATGAGGATCATGAAAAGGCACTGGAATATTAACCGCCTCAAGCAAAGCGGTTCTCATAGTGTAATCAATAGCACCAATAAGGCTGGCCGCATCACATCCAACTTGTGCAGCAATGCTTGCACCAAAACGATGAGGAAAATTCAACATAGCATCACGGTGCGCTCTTCCAAACTCACGAGCTGCTCTCTTGACTTCTTCACGGTCAACGGTTGTTTCGCGTAAGCGTTCAAGAGCAATCTTCTCGCTTTCAAGGGCAACTTGCATTCGCTCCAGTTTTATCTTGTATTCATTGGCTCCATCTGTAGAGGCTTGTTTGATCTTTGTCCGCGGTTGACCATCAGGCGCTAAAAATGGAGCAGGGCGCTTTGTTGGATTCTCATTCCAGATAGCTGTTGCAAGCGCTTCATTGACAGAACCATCTTCAAAAAGAGCCTTATCAAATTTCCCTGTCTTTATCCGAGAAACCACCGCATTATGTGAAACACCCATCTTCTTCGCAAACGCACGAACCGATAGACCCTTACGATTCTTCTTATCCATAGTTTCTCCTTGCCTTGATTTTTTTCTCATCTTGAGGAATGGGGTTTTCGGCGTACCAAGAAAGAAAGCTTTACGTCATGAACTGAAAAACGGGCTTCAATGCGATAAGGAGACATTTTACATATCATACTGTACACACTGAAATCATTATTTATCAATGAGTTAAGTGTACAATGTACAGTCAATTTGAAAATTCTGTCGCTAGCGATAGTTCGCGCTGTCCTGCCCCGCAACGAAGCCAACCCGCTGGGAAGTACCTTTTGAATTGATTTTATTGATTTTTTTATGAAAAAAACAAAGCATAAGTGATAATCTGTTTTTAAAATTGCAATAAGAATATGTAATGCCTAAACTCATAAGGATATGGAATATATAGATAAAGCTTGAGAACATGATCTAGCCTTTTTTATTAGCAGCGTATTCTTGACGAGAAAGTTGTCTCTGTATGTTTTTGGTTAATCTTTCATTGGCATATTGTGCAATAGCACTTGCAATCTCTGGCTTTGACATCACCCTAGCAATTGAAGGTCCTTCTTGTTTTGCAATGGGAAATTTATCTCCATCCGCTCTTTGAAATACATTACCATTCAGCTTTTTTAATTCAACACGCTTTGGAAAACTGCCTCCCTTGATAAAACCATGGGGTAAGATTTCTTTCTTTCCAAAAAGTGTGTAAGTTACGCCGCGTTTTGTTTCGTTTACTTTAAAAAATTTAAGAAGTATTGGTGTTCCAGAACCAATGATATCTGTCTCAAGAAACCTTGCTGTCGCCTTTTCTTTAATATAAACACCTCTTCTTATACGCTTTATTTGGGCTGATGAGATGTCTGCAACTTGCTTTTCAGTAAAGCGTTCAACTTGTTTTGCTGCAGTGTTTAGAGCATTACGCAGAGCCCAATTAAGGCGAGGGGCTTGAAGGCTTGTGAAGGTATCTTTTGCCTGTTGAAGATACCATTTTTGGTGGATAATTAACTTCAACGTCTAAGCCTTTTTAAGAGTAGGTGACTTGGAAGCTTTAGATGCTTTTGGCTGTTCGAGTGGAATTTCCTCTGTCACTGGTTCAGACGATGTTTGTACGGCTTCTTGTTCTATCTGTTTAATTTGTTCAATTGCCTTATCTGTTTTTGCTGTTGTCTTGACGTCAACAAAAAGTTTTGCAGCATTAGCGCGCTTGAGACGTGCGTCGACTTGATTGGAAACTTCAACAAATGGATTATTGGGTGTTGATGGTTCAAAGCGAACAGTGCTTTTATTGTCTCCAACAACACACATTGGCTTAGTGATGACAGCTTTCATCATTGCTCCTTTTGCGTCATAATTAATGACATCATTAGTCAATTATTGATTTTTGTTATTTGAAAAATAGATTAGTCAGAATTACCCAGAAAACAGGGCTTTCTAGCCACGTTTCAAGATCACATTTTACTAAATTTTTAGAGGATATTTTTGAATTTTGGACGCAATTCGACCAGTACAGCAGCGTCATTAAATACGACTTTTCACATATTGTCAACAAAAAAATCAATATATTGTGTTTTTTTTATTTTTTTACCTAAATATGCTGCTTTACAAACAAATGATGCAAATATTCCGTTCCCAAAAATCGTTTATACGTTAAAGCATTTACCATTTATTTTTTGGATAAAAATACTTCTGGAGAGCATTTAGAGCAATACGCAAAGAACTAACAAGATGTGGTAATGTTTGGTTTTCTATAACAAGATGTTGTATCGCGGCATAAAGATTATACTGTCTATAGAGGTGTTGTGCTTCTTTGATAGCCTCTTGCATGTTTGAAAACTGTTCTGTTGCAAATTTAATCCATTTTTCTTTTGCTGTCTCATCAGAAGATGAGGGCATTTTATCATAAACAGCACTTGGCAAACCTTTTGCACACGAATAGTCATTTTTCACTTCAAGATATTTTTGCGCAGCATCATATTGGTCTTGATTTATTTCGCCTTGCAAATAAAGCCGCCCGATATAGGTGCCGGAAAGCGGATTTTTAGCCTCTTCTATGGTCAAACAGAAGCGTTTGGCACGCATTTCAATTGCCAATTTATCCATGGGTTCATGCGGTGTTTTTGCTCGTGAGATGCGTCCATTTGGTTCTCTGATACACCCTTTAATCCGAGGACGACCACGTTTTGTACGTTTTTTTCTTTTAGCCATATTTTTTCAATCAGAATGGGACGCTATCGTTAAGAGCTGTTCTATAATCTTGAGCCCCTGAAGCAACAGCATAACTTTGAGAAGTAATGGGTGAAGGGGTAGGGGATGCCGATTGATCTTTCTTTGCATCAAGCAAATACAATTCACCTTTGAATTGTGGTAAGACAATCTCTGTTGTATAACGGTCATGCCCATTTTTATCTTGCCATTTGCGTGTCTGTAATTTTCCTTCTATGTAAACCTTTGAACCTTTGTTTAGATATTGAAGTGCAATTTTTGCCAAATGTGGATTAAAAATCACAATGGAGTGCCATTCCGTTTTCTCTACTTTTTGATGAGTATTTTTATCCGTATAGCTTTCAGAAGTTGCTATACTAAAATTGACTATTTCTGCTCCAGAATTCATTGTTTTGCTTTCGGGATTAGCACCAAGGCGTCCTATTAATGTCACTTTGTTTAGCATGTTTTTTCTTACCTTAAATTTGTATTTAAATATGTAAAAAATCTTAGCGTAATTTTATTATTTTTTCAATTATTTCAATGATATATTATTAATTATTAACATATAAAATTATGTTTAATATGCTCTTTGATAAATAATCAATTGACATAAATGCATGGTGTATAGTATCAAGTATCAAGAGGGTATATATGGCAATCGTTAGTTTTAAGCATAAAGGGTTGAAATTATTCTTTGAAAGAGGAGTCTGCAAAGGCATACAACCCGCGCATGCTAAAAAATTAGCAAACATTTTAGTAATTTTAGATACAATATCCGCGCCTGAACAAGTTACTCTTAAATCGTATCGTCTACATGCGCTTACGGGCGATTTAAAAGGTTACTGGTCAATGCGTGTCAATGGAAATTGGCGTGTTACCTTTCGTTTCATTGGGACAGACGTTGAACTGGTTGATTATCAAGATTACCATTGAGTTTTGAGGTGTTATTATGATGTACAATCCTCCACACCCTGGCGGCATTTTGAAAGAAGAATTGCTTGATGAATTAGGGTTAACAGTAACAGAAGCTGCAAATCGTCTTGGCGTTGCACGTTTAACTTTATCCCGCGTCTTAAACTGCCATGCGGCGATTAGTATTAACTTAGCTTTACGGTTAGAAAAAGCGGGTTTAAATGATGCGGAATTCTGGCTTAAATTGCAACAAAAGCATGATTTGTGGCAAGCTCGGCATAACAACCCAATCCCACATATTTCACCTCTAGAGCAAGTAGGGCATCTTTAGAAAGACTTAGCCCATCTTTCTTCACACCTAGAGGTCATGTTCTTTAAAATCAAGCAGCCCACGATAGATTTTTATGCTCTTGTTGATTTTATCGAACGTTGAGAAGAGACAACGTAATCTGAACAGTTTTATAAAATCGGAAATTTTACTATGGCTTTTTAACTGAGCACTGTAGTGTGTAAATAGATATATTTATTAAACTGCGTGTATGTAACATAAGAAACAATACACAAACTAAAAAGGAATACCAAAGAGCAATATCTGAGTACCAAAGTACAGTATCCAATGAAAAAGAAAGCTTGTACTCCACATACCTAGAAATGACAGGTAAAAAGACCGTTTCTTTATAACTACTTGGGAAAATTAAAACGACAAGCGCTAAACTTATTAGCTTTAAAAGTCTATGCATATACTGTTGTAAATCACGTGTTAATATCTTCCAACCTGTTGTATTTCCGCATTTGTATTTTGGGTTGCTCTGCAATTCAGAAGGAATATTAGAATTGCATAAAATTGCAAAAACCGTTGTGACTATTACCAAAGAAACAGATGCGAATGTCAAAATACTCTGAATAAAGTAAAGATTTTTTTTAATTCCTAAAAAACATATAAATATAAAAGTTATAATGCCAAACAAGGCTCTTAGCTGCTTATCTGTAAACATATTTATTTCCTGCGGTTTTCGATAATTTTTTGATCTCTTTATTGATCTCGTCTATAAGAGGTTCGTAATTGAGAACGCTTTTCGGAATAGCACCACCGTAAACCCATGCTTTCACCTGCGCTTTGGTACTAAAATCCGCATTTTCTGGTGTGGTATAATACTGTCCGCCATCAAACTTTTCACACTCTCTTGTACCGTCTTCATATTCGTAGAGGTTGTAAAAATACTCCTCTGCTCCGTTCCCCCAAGGAACATAACCAACAGCTGTTGCAACAAACTCTTTTTGCATTGGTTGTTTACGCTTTTTTAAGAACAGGTCTTTTAATATTCTCATGTTTTTAGTCCATAATTTTACCAATTGGTCTATTTACCTTAAATTTGACCGTACAGAGCGTTTTATATTGCGGATATGGGGGTTTTTATCGTAAAATCTTTAAATCGCTTTGTAAGGTGCCTTTTTGTCGATTTAAATACATATCCAATCCCAAAATGATCAGCACTTTTCACTATTTTGCTAACTTGCAATGTTTTTCACTGCTCCCCCAAGACCATTTAAAGTTTCTTCAAGCTCTTGCTTGTGAACAAGCGTTAGTGGTCGAAAATGCTCTTTTGTTGTTTTTTCTTTGAGTGCTTTCTCACGTGTGTTTTCAATTGCTCTACGTACACTTTCGGCTTTTGAAAGAAGGGTATTTTCTAGTGTCTGGCAATAAGTTAAAAGCTCTCCACAAGTTGGCATAAATGTTTTTGATATCCCAATTGCTTGACCAGTTACGATATCTTCGACGCCCTTTTTCAGAGCATATGCTGAAATCCGTTCCAGCATCATGCTATAGGATAGGACAACAGCTTTGGAATCTGTGTTCGCAGGGACTCTCATGCTTGAGAGTAGGAAAGAAGCTTGCCCAATTTGCTTAACTGAAGCTTTCACAGAGAGCAACGCTTGTAGACGATTGCAAGCATCTAAGGTTTGCGCTTCCTCCTGTTTCGTCAATGTATTCCCAGCTTTCAGCGTCAATGGATACCCCGGACTGATCATTTCCATAATCTTCTCCAGATGAGAGATGATCTCTGAGTTCGTTGAAGCCTTCTGCAAGCTGTTCTGTGAAAGTTTTCTGAGTGAATTTTCCATGATAACCTCTAAGTGTTTGTGTTTGTTTCTTGGCTAGCGCTCCGTACTCTGGATGTATAATCCAGTTTCGCCATGTCGCCGGCCAATCTGTTTTGTTTGCATTTGCTCCGGATTTTGCCAGCCAAAAATTTCTGAACCGTTCGACTTCTAACAGCGCCTCATCATGGGTTAAGCCTTTATCGATTGCGTATTGCAAATTAGGTTTGAAATCATCTGGCAATCGACAACCGCGATTAGCTTTCGCTCGTTTTGCTTTCTTAGGAACGTTTTCTTGCTCGTGAATGGGAGGTTGGTTGTCTGATGAGGTTGTGATTTGCTCTGATGTGGTTTCAACAGCAGCAACCTCTGTTGGCTCGTCAACCAAATCGTTTGTTTCTAAACTTTCAGAACCAATTTCTTTTTTTGCTAATACGATAGTATTAGTTTTTTTATTATATATGTTATTGTTTATGTTAATGTGTTTCATCATGATGTCATCATGACCTCGTGATGACATCATCATGACATCATCATGGTCTTTTGATGAGTCATCTTTATGTTTTTTCTCTTAGTATTCGCAGCTTTTATAGCTTTTTCTGAAAGTTTATTTAAATTCTCATTGCAATTTTTTAATTCTTCTTCAACATCGAGATTCCATAAACGACCATCTGCTAAACGAATAATATATCCTTCTTCTAGCAAAACATTCAAAGCTGTCTCAAATTTCTTTACTGAATAACCAGTGTAATGAGACAAAACTTTAATGTTACAAAAAAGAGGTTCACCAGTACGAAGCATGCGAAACCGCAATCTCATATAGATATTACCTTCTACAGGAGGTAAATAATCGACAACTACTGCCCACCTATCTGCAAAAAGCCTCGTCCACGGTAATTTACTGGACATTCTCTTTGTCCTCCCTGTGCTTATGCCATGCGATTTCTGATTGTTGATTGTTGTTCTTCAGCTCTTCTTCAACATCTGGACTCCAGATGTGGTTGTCGTCAAAAAGAAAGATGTGTCCAGTTTCAGCTAAGAGATCTAGCGCATCATCAAGCTCGTCAATTGAACAGCGAGCTAATGAGGACAAGGCTCGTAAATTGTTTGTAAGAGGCTTCCCAGTGTGTAACATTTTTAATCGCAACCTCATGTAAATATTGCCTTCAGTAGGAGGTAAATCAGCGAGATCAAGAAGCCATTTTTCTACATTAATTTTTATCCATTGGTTTTTATTTGACATTAGTGGTTTCCCCTTCTTTCATTAAATATAAAATTGCTAAAGCATCTGCTTCGTTGTCGTCTTTAGGCGTATGCCCTTTTGCACATATTGCCCAGCCTGTCTTGGTCCCTAGATCAAGACATAAAATGGTTTGTGCGTTAGTGATCATAATCCCCCCTTAAGGCTCTACGTATTTATATGTTTGCTATGACAGAGCGTGTTGTGATTGCCTGTCTTGAAAAAATGTTTATGAAAAAGTATCCTCCCAACGATTCTAAAAAAGTGGGGAGGGGAAAGATGCAAGAATGGATAAAGATATTTCTTACAGGTTTTGTGTCATTTGCTGTGTCGCTTTCTGTAGCGCTTATTTTAAGAAATAAAGACCGTAAAGAAGCAGCCAAAATCCGGAAAGATGATTTAGAAAAAGCTGCAAAAAAACGAGAAGAAGATAGAGAATGGATAAGCAAGCAATTTGCAGAAAGCCAAGAGCAGACGATAGCCCTTAAAGAGCAAGCGATATCGACAAAAGATCTTGCCAAATGGTCAGAAGAACATATTAAAATTTTGTTAGATAACAAAAGAGTACAGGATTTAGGACCGCCACTTTCCATATATGCAACTGGACCGCATCTTCCAACAAAGGACAAGTGGACGCTTCTTTTCTTAAAGGTAGAAAATAATGCACAAACTGTCGTCCATATTTTAAATATAAAGCTAAAAGATAGTTCTCGCTTTATTCTTGGATATGGCATCATATACAAACCTAGGCAAAAAACTTGGCAAATACAATCACCATATGTTAATCCTGAGGCGGTTGCAGAATCGCGAGTATTCCCTGGCTTCTGTGATAAAGCAAAGGATTTTCGAACGGGACAAGAAATCGATGTTAATATTTCTATAGCTCCCTCAGAAGGCAAACCTTCAAAAATCCTTATTTTTGTAGCAGCACGTGAAGAAGATATAAAAGACCAAGTTACTTTAATCATTACCCATACATCCCCACTGCAACCAGAAACAAAAATGACTGTAACAACACAAACCAGCCTCATAGACTTTAAAAAAGTGGATTAACTCAATTCAGACGCACACTACACGCATCATTTATTAATTTGATTTCTTCTTCTCTTTTTTTGATGAGGTCATCCCTTAAGAAGCCAAGATTACTTTCGACTAAAGCTGTAAACAAAAGTAGCTCATTTAGGCGATGAAAAGATGACAAATCTTGAGAAAAATAATTATCAAACCAAGTTGTAAAAGCTTGCGTAAAGGCAGATGAAAACCATTGATTAAAATCATCGTATGGCAATAACGGAAAATAATTTCTATCATCACGCGCAAAAATATTTTGCAGTATATAGATAAGATAACCTGTTGATGAGGGATCTATGCAACTTTCACATGTCTGATTAGGCGAGCGAACACCATAATATATGTCTTCACGTCCAATCTTATTAACAAGATTAATCAACTTGACCTTGCTTATAGTGATATGTGGGACATCTATCATCTCTGATCTTTCTTTTTAAGAGTCTAAATGCTGCTGTTGTGACAGGGCGCGTTGTGATTGCCTGTCTTGCAAAAATGTTTTTGAAAAAGGAACCTCGCAATGATTCATTGTTAATTAACAATCCTCATTTTTGGCTCAAATGACGCAAGTTAAAAAACTTCTCCTGCAAAAATAAAATCGATCAATCTCGGTTCTTCTTTTTTGTTGATTAACTCAGTGATTTTATTGTTTAATTCATCAATAACTTTCATCTGTGAAGCTAACTTTAGCCTTTGGCTGTATAGCGTTTCATTTTTTTGCTTAATTAAAGAGGATAGGTTTTCAAGTACTACTTGCTGTTGTTCAATTGACTTATCTCGCTCTGCAAGAGTTGCTTCATGCCATCTCATCCAACTATCAAATTGTGACTTATGCCATTCTTCTTGTTTTGCAAGAATTTTTGTATGAGTTCTATGTCGTTTTATAAGATCTTCTATGCTACAATCACGATCCGGTATTTGTATAAATTCTTTCACAAACTTATCTCCATTCTCAATTTTCGTATTACAACCTATTAATCTACAAATCCGTGTGTAGAGTTTCTTCAATATTCCGTTTCTCATGATCTTTCTTCTTTAAGAGTGTGAATGGTGCTGTTGATGTTCATTCTTTTCTGTAGAAGCAGCAATAAAAGCAGAACTAGAGCTAGAACTATCATTCAACTTTTGCAGCTTTAAATAACTATTTAAAGATAGTCCTTTGCCTTGTTCCCAACGACAAACAGAAGCTTGCTTAACACCTAAAATATCTGCTAATTCCTTTTGTGTTAGCGATAAACACTTTCGGATAGATTTAATCTTTAATTTTTCCTCTGTGTCCATTTGAGTTAAGCTCCTTAATTTTAACCATATACGCAATTGTATAGAGTTAATTAAAAAAAAACAATAGATTTTTTTAATTTTAAAATCATAAGTAACTAATTATGACGAAAAATATCATTGCGACATTGCAAGTATTGCAATCTGAGTTTGGTCTTAATCAAAAAGATCTTGCCGATAGATTAAATGTAACCCAAGCGACCGTGTCAAGATGGTTAGGAAGTGAATCAGATCCCAGAGGTTCACACAGAGACGCAATTTTAGAACTTTATAAAAGCTTAAAAGGTTATAATCAAATTACTACAGTTGTTCCTGTTATGGGGTATGTAGGAGCAGGATTAGAGATTGATACCGATGTTGAGCAAATCCCAGAAGATGGGCTTGAAACAATCGAAATACCATTTGATTTGCCTTTTGAAACAATAGGATTCATGGTTCGTGGAGATTCCATGTATCCCGTGTATAAAGATGGTGATTTAATCGTAGTTAAACATCTGCAAACAAAGCCAATGAGCGATTATTACGGTGATGAAGTTGTCGTTCTAACAGAAGATAATAGGCGTTTTATCAAACAAATTACTCGCTCTTCAGAGGGCATTGTACTCAAATCATGGAATGCGCTACCAATTAAAAATGCAAAGATAAAATGGGTTGGAGAAATAGTTGCAATATTACCGCGCAAATCCTATCGTCTACTTATGAAATAATCCCAATAAAGTTTTTGATTCTATTGCTTGTGAAGATGGCATTTAAGTGAAAATGCAAAAAAAATGAAATATATGCGATTTTTTGCTTGCTTGCATTTATACATTTACGTATAAGTAATTATACAAACCACGCACAAACAATCGCCAAGAGGCGTTAGGGAGGAAAAATTATGGAAAATCCAATTCTTATAAATTCTGATGAAATCTTATTAGTTGTCTATGATGATGATCAAAACATTGGTCGGTCGGGACCACTGGATGAAAGCCAAGTTCTAAAAATTATTGACGAGGCAGATGATGCAATCCAAATCTTTCGCATCAATCCTTCTGAGAATAATTGTGAAGATATCTCTGAAGAAATTGCAGAAGCATATGTAAAAGAAAATATCGAACATCTCCACGAGGAGAGTAAAGTTCATGACTTTGTACTCGAAAGTGATGCTTACCAAGAACTTTTAGACGAGATCGCAGACGAAAAATATAATGATGAGATTTACGGTACTTATGAACAACAACACCGTTTGCGTCCTTGTGATGTGCTTTAAAAATTCTAAAGGGCGCTTTTAAAAGCGCCTCCCTTTTTCCCATCAATAATTGATTAGAGTAAACTTATGACCACACATGATACTCATATTCATAGTGAAGGATATCTCACGCCTGAAAACGAGGTAGACAACAAAATCGGTTACGTCCAAATGGTCAATGCCCATGTAATGCATAGGTACTTACATTTGAAACAAGATTTTTCCACTTGGTTTAATGATTGTGTTGAAAAGCTTGATCTAAAAGAAGGCGTGGATTTTGTTTTTACAAAA
>NZ_JBHIOW010000016.1:0-26927 GCF_042195725.1 Bartonella sp. AP65SXKL | reverse complement strand
TGGAAATTTGCTTCCTTATCAAGACAAAATCCAAAAGAAACTTATGGATTGTCCAACTATCACACTTCAAACCGCAAATGGAATAGAAAAGGTCATTCCTTGCGCAAAAGTCACAGCAAAAGGAATTGGTGTGCTGTCTCAAGAGCTTAAAAGACAAAGCATGCATTAAGAGGAGGTTATCATGATAAAAAAGAAATATAAACTCACTGATGAAACAATCAAAATTGATGGAATAACGCTTTATCGCATACGCGCCTTAAAAGATTTTGATGATGTCAAAGAAGGCGACCTTGGAGGCTTTGTCGAGAGTGAATGGAATCTTAGCCATGATGATAATTGCTGGGTTGGAGGCAATGCTTGTATTTATCAAAATGCATATATCTCTGAAAATGCGAAGGTTTATGATGATGCCGAAGTTTATAATAACGCAAAAGTTCGTGGTAATGCCATAGTAGCCGGCGATACAGCATTTTATGGAAGTGACGCTATTTTAAGGTAGGGGGGATAAATCATGGAAAAAAAATACGAATTGACTGATGAAATGGATGAAGTTGGCGGACGCACGCTTTACCGCATACGTGCATTAAAAGATTTTGGAAATGTCAAAAAAGGTGACCTTGGCGGTTTTATTGAAAAGGAAGGCAATCTTAGTCATGGGGGCGATTGTTGGGTTGGAGATTATGCTAGGGTTTATGATAATGCTCGTGTTTATCAAAATGCACATATTTCCGGTTATGCCTATGTTTATGGTGATGCGCGGGTTTATGGAGATGCACTCGTTTCTGATGAAGCAAAAGTTTACAATTATGCAGAAATTTACGGTGATGCATACGTTTACGGTGACGCTAAAGTTTTTGATCATGCACATGTTTATGGCAATTCTCATGTTTATTATGAAGCATATGTTTACGATAAGGCAAGCGTTTATGGAAATGCAAAAGTTGGCGGTAATACACACATTTACGGAAATGTAAAAATTTACGGTGATGCGGATTTACGTTGTGAAGATTGGATTGGCAGCAATAGCAGAATATCCACTGGAGCAAACTAATGGAAAAGAAGTACGAACTTACTGATGAGAAAGCTGAGTTTAAAGGGGTAACTCTTCACCGTATCCGCGCTTTAAGAGACTTTGGAGTTATTAAAAAAGGTAATTTAGGCGGCTTTATAGAACATGAAAACAACCTATCGCATCATGGTAATTGCTGGGTAGGTGGTAATGCATTCGTCTTATCTTGTGCTTGCGTTTACGATAATGCTCAAGTTTATGATGATGCTGAAGTTTATGGTAGTGCACGAATTAAACATAATGCACATGTTTACGGTTTTGCCGAAGTTTATGGAATGGCAACAGTTTCCGGTAATGCACGTATTTATGGCGACGCAAAAATTTATCGTGATGCGGATATTGATGGCGATAACGTCATGTCCACTGGAGAAAAAGCATGGTGAAAAAATACGAATTGACTAATGAAACCACCGATATTGTAAGTTGCCATACATTGTACCGCATTCGTGCTTTAAGAGATTTTGATGATGTTAAGGCTGGGGACCTTGGGGGCTTTATAGAAAATGAAAGCAATCTCTCTCATGATGGCAATTGCTGGGTCTATGATAATGCTTGTGTTACTTGGGGTTCAAAAATTTATGACAATGCAAAAATTTATAATAACGCCCGAGTATATGGTGGTGGTCGCATTTTTGAAAACGCACAGATTTACGGAAATGCAATTGTTTATCCCAATGCAAGAGTTTATGGCGACGCAAAAATTTACGGAGATTCAGAGATCTGCGGAGAAAGCCGTATCACAACAAACGAGAAAAAATAAATCATGTATAAATATGGAATTAAACCTACCTTGTGTGCACAGTTAGTTTTGAGAAATACTCACAATCTAGGTGAACTTTGTATCACTATCTCTGGGTATAAAGACGAGCCTTATGTAGATACCATAATTTCTGAAGACATAATGCAGCCTATAAAATCCAAACTCTAACAACCAAACCAACTTTTAACACATGCGTGATTCACGCCACGGGTGAATTGCGCTCAAATAGGAGGAAATCAAGATGAGTGAACTAAGTACCACACAAACGGAATTAGTGGAAAAAACGAACGATTGTGAAATCAAACCTACAGCTATGGAGCTTATTTTAGAAAGAGCTTTAGAAAATGATGTCGATATGGATCGTCTCAAGCGTCTTCTTGAATTGCGAGAAAAGGAGATAGAACGACAAGAGTGTCAAAACTTTGTCCGTGATCTTTCTACTATACAAGTGGAATATAAAAATATCGAACAAAATGCCATTAATACACATACTAAAAGCCTCTATACAACGCTTGATAAATATATTGATGCTATTAAAGAACCTCTTGCAAAACATCACTTTGCCTTGTTCTCTCGTATCAAAGACCAGAGTTCAAATGACATAACTGTAGAAATGACTTTAAAGCATATATCGGGCAATGAAATATCAACACAAGGAACATTTCCCATCGATGCTACGGGAAGCAAAAATAACACACAAGCGGTTGGTTCTACTATAAGCTACGCACGTAGATATCTCTTAGGCATGCTTCTTAATGTTGCAAGAAAAGAAGACGATACAGATGGAATAACACTTCTTGCGGGTATCTCTTCTGAACAGATGAATGAAATCAAAGAATTAATTAAAAAAACACAATCTGAAGAAAGTAGGCTTCTCTCTTTCATAGGAGTAAAAAATCTAAAAGATATGTCTTTTAAACAAGCACAAACCGCTTTGTTTGCTTTGAAAAAAAAGCAGCGAAAGCAAATGAATAAAGCACAACAAGAGCAATTAGATGCACCTATACAAGATATTGAATATGCACCAACTCAACAACAAACGGCGGTGTGAAATGGAACAAAGAACAGCACAATGGTTTCAGGCCCGCTTGGGAAAAGTCACCGCTTCAAACGTTTACAACCTACTGAGTAAAACAGCAAAGGGAATGCCGACAAACAAATATGAAGACTACAAAATCAAACTTATAACAGAACGTTTAACTGGTGAAGTAAGCCAATCTTATCCAACGCCGGCTATGCAATGGGGCATTGAACATGAAGAAGATGCCTTGAAAGAATATGCATTTATTTATGATACAGAGATCATAGAGTGTGGTTTCATACAACACCCCACAATCAAAATGGCTGGTGCTAGTCCTGATGGGTTTGTTGGTGATGACGGTTTAGTTGAAGTCAAATGTCCACAATCACCAAACCATTTACGCTTCTTTATAGATGACACTATAAAGCCTGAATATAGCGCGCAAATACAATTCCAAATGGCTTGTACGGGACGAAAATGGTGTGATTTTATCAGTTATGACCCACGTTTTACGAGGCAATCAACATACTTACGCATGAAAATCAAACGCATTCACCGTGATGAAGAACACATTGAACAGATTAATCAAGCGGTCGAAGCTTTTTTAGCAGAAATAGAACAAGAGATGCAAAAGATTTTGACAAAAGCCGCTTGACGTTATGGGGGTGCTCTCTCCTCCCAGCACCCCCGCCTATTTATAATTATTCTCAACACTTAGATAATAAGGAAAGTTTTAAATGAACGAAGAAAAATTAACTGCCTCAATAGAAAAAGTAAGCTTATTCGAACAAGCTTTACTGTCGATGCGTTTGCAACGGCTTGTCAATATACAAGATCTCTCAATTTATCTCGGAATGTCAATGACATATATTAGAGAGCTTGTAAAAATCGGAGCTTTTCCTAAGCCTATACAAGAAGGACGATACCTAAAATGGGATCTTGTTGAAATTGATCGTTATATTGAAGCTAAAAAAACTGAAAGAGATTCTGTAGAATTGTCTTGAAGAAGTCCAAAGTAACGAACTGCTCGTAGAGACAGGTTAACAAAAATGACAGAAAATTATTGATAATAGCTTGATCATGAATAATTTAGTGACAATCGGTAATGATGGTATTGCCGTTAAGATCTCTTTAAAAATTACAGAGGGTGTGGGGAATAGCCACGCTACAGTTATAAAGCTTGTACATCAAAATATTGAAGACTTTCAAGAATTTGGAAGGGTTGGATTTGAAATCTCACCCTTTTGAAAAAAGGGTGTTCTATTTGCTGGAAGTTCAGTGACAAATTTGAAAAATGGAGATAAGAAACATCAACAGGCTTTAAAGCCTTCTCATAGTCAATAAATCTATTAAAAAAGGGGAAAAATGAAACAAACTTTAAAATTATTAAGCTGCATAGCTTTATTAAATATGGCTGGATGTAACTCAAAGCCTCCTTCAACATCCTTTGTTATATGGGAAAAGCCAGGTGTAAACTCTACTGAGGTAGGAAAAGCACTATTAGAGTGTGGTGCGCTATCTCCTTATAGTAGCGGTATAGACAATAGCAAATTAGGCATTCATGAATGGTCGATGATTCATGCTTGTATGATCCAATCAGGATTTCACTATAAAATTAAAGATGGGAAATGGTGTGAAAATTGTAAAGATGATAGGATTCCGGTATATTCTCTTAATAGTTCTATCAAGACTCAAAGAAGTGTTGAGAGACGCTTAAACAGCTCGTTTTGTAAAAACGACGGTATAATAAAACTTCTCAATATCAACACTCCGTTTTGCAATTGATCATCAACAATCAAAATGCTGTATGGGATAGTAATAGCTTATATGCGAACAGATTTTTTGGAACAACGCCATGCTCTCTTGGAACAGTGGGCTGCATTTATAACAGGAGCGACTTGACAGGATTATAACAATGTGTCTATTGTCGAATCAGGTGCCTAAGAAACATCTTGAATCGATAGCGGATAGATTGCCGAAACAATCTTTTCTCCGCGCCTTAAAGACTTTGACTCGTTGTATGCGTGTAGCATATAAAGGTTTTGTCGGGTGTAGCTATGCCATACAATACCCTTATGGGGAAAGCATAGCGACGGACTATCGACCGTGTTTCTTAGCGCCCGGCATTCCTCTGGAATGTCAATAAGAAACCTCTAATCGATAGGAGTTCATTATGAACATTCTTATAAAAATTACGGAACAAACAATTGATCAAGAAATAGTTCAAACAGTAAATGCACGTGAGTTGCATACGTTTTTGAAGGTCACATCTCGTTTTAACGATTGGATTATTAATCGTATTAAAGAATACGGTTTCCTAGAAAATAAGGACTTTGTGAGTTTTACTAAAAATTTAGTAAAACCTAATGCCCATCAAGAAAATCAAGGTGTTATGAGTTTCGGTAAAAATTTACCGAAACCTAAAGGTGGTCGTCCAAGTATCGAATATCACCTCACTCTAGACATGGCAAAAGAGCTTTCCATGGTTGAACGCAATGAGAAAGGCAGACAAGCTCGTCGTTACTTTATTGAGTGTGAGAAAAAGTTAAAAAGCCAATCTGTTGATTATGATAATGATACACGCTTTGATTTACCAAGCCATTGGGAGGGTATGAGTGCTGGTGAAAAAGCTTTGTATCTTTTAGGTCCTATCCATGTGCGTTTTGTTGATGCTTTTAGAGTCGATGAAGAGAATAGAAAATATAAAGCTCTCATTAAAGAAGCTAAGCGGGTTTTAGCAAGGTCTGTTACGAAAGCTGCTTAGTTTGGAAAATTGATTCTATCTCCTCGTCTTTTATGGCGGGGAGGGGAATTGGGGAGTCGAAGCAAAACATGGTATGGTGATTTAGTTCCAAAATATGCCTCAAAAAAGCAGCAATGATTCGTATTTTAGTACTATCTCAATACCATCTGATAGCGTTATGATAGGGTTTTAAAAGGTGGTTTAGAAGGTGGTTTAATTTTTTCTAATTTCTAATAAATTACTGAAAAATAAGGGGAAATCCACATATCGTGGTGCGGACGGCGGGACTTGAACCCGCAAGGTCTTCGACCGGCAGATTTTAAGTCTGCTATGTTTACCGTTTTCATCACGTCCGCGATGTGAGTTCTCTCATAAGCTATATCTTTTATTGAATCAAGAATTAATGACAAAAGAAACATTTTTCATTTTTTAGTGAAATTTTGACTGACAATAGTTTCCTTTATCGATAGAAAAAGCTTTTATAATGTAAATAAAGTATGAAATGATTAGTGTTATGAGTCAATTTATTCAAGACGTCACAAAAGCTATGGTGGGATTGCATCACGTGTTTGCTGAAACACCACTTCAAAGAAATGATTTTCTTAGTCAAAAGTATGATGCAGAAATTTATTTAAAGCGTGAAGATTTAACACCGGTGCGGTCTTATAAGATTCGTGGTGCTTTCAATTTTGTTTCAGAAATGCTTAGCTGTATATCACCAGATTCTGCATTTGTTTGTGCTTCAGCGGGGAATCACGCGCAAGGGGTTTCTTTTGTTTGTCGTTATTTTAAACGTAAAGGCGTGATTTTC
Organism: Bartonella sp. AP65SXKL; assembly: GCF_042195725.1. Classification (NCBI taxonomy): domain Bacteria; kingdom Pseudomonadati; phylum Pseudomonadota; class Alphaproteobacteria; order Hyphomicrobiales; family Bartonellaceae; genus Bartonella; species Bartonella sp. AP65SXKL. The sequence goes on along the minus strand of NZ_JBHIOW010000016.1, from coordinate 20,523 downwards.
ATGCCTATGACAACGCCACAACAAAAAATTGAAAAAACACGTATTTTTGGTAAAGAATTCATTGATATTCGTTTGGTTGGTGAAACATTTGATCAATGTTATGAAGCTGCGCAATCCTTTGTCGTAGAGAGCGGTGGTGTAATGGCTCCACCTTTCGATGATATTCGCATTATTACAGGGCAGGCAACAGTGCTTTGTGAAGCTGCTTTACAATGGAAAAAACTCAATGGAGAAAGTGAGCCAGATTTGATGATTGTGCCGGTAGGGGGGGGTGGTTTGGCAAGTGGAGTGAGCAAGTTTTTACATGAATATGGTTGGAAAACAAAGCTTCGTTTTGTTGAGCCGCAAAGAGCTGCAAGTTTGCTTGCTTGTTTGGAGAGTGGAAAACGCGTCAAGCTTGAAAGCATTGACACTTTTGTAGATGGTGCTGCTGTGGCTGAAATTGGTGCTCTAAACTATACAATTCTAAAGCAATTTCCCCCTGATTCTGTCATTACGGTTCCTGAAAACCGCGTTTGTTCTACGATGGTTGAAATGCTTAATGTTGAAGGTGTGGTTCTGGAACCGGCTGGTGCTTTATCGATTGATGCGCTTAACAGTATTCCTCCTCAAGAGTTAAAGGGGAAAAAAATTCTTCTCGTTATTTCAGGAGGTAATTTTGATTTTGAGCGTTTGCCAGAAATTAAAGAGCGTTCTTTACGTTTCCAAGGGTTGAGAAAATATTTTATTTTTAGTTTTCCGCAACATCCTGGTGCATTGCGTCATTTTCTTTCCACATTATCACCAGATGATGATATCGTACGTTTTGAATATCTTAAAAAGTCAGCGAGAAACTTTGGTTCTGTATTGGTTGCGATTGAAACAAAAAAATACGGTAATTTTTGTCTTTTAGAGGAAAAATTTCAAGCGTTAGGTTGGCGTTATCGTGATATTACTGATGATCAAACGTTATTTGATTTTGTTATTTGAGAAACTGAAATTTTACTAAAACAAGAAGTATAATGATGAAACCTATTTTTTATTCGGTGCTGAGTCTATTTTTCTTTTTGATTGTTAATCAACAGAGTTTAGCATCTCAGCCAACAATAGTACAAAAAGATGAACTTTCAAGAGTCGTTGTTGATGTCAATAATGCTATAAAAAATGGGGATTTTATGCCTATTTCTCGTTATATGCCTGAGCGGCTTTATAAAGAGATGGCACATCGATTGAATACAACAGAGAGTGCTTTACGTAGTGATTTTCTTCAACAGTTGCATAAGAAATTTGAGGGGTTGCCTTCTGGTGCTTATTATTTAGATAAAGAAAATATAGAGTATTTACAAACTGATAACGGTACTTTGTATGCTTTAATTCCAACAGTTCTTGAGATGAAAGATCGCATCATTCAATATAAAACTTTGGCGATTTTTGATAAAAACCAATGGTATTTAATTTATGGCGGTCAAAAAACTTTACAAAATCCAGTTTTTCTCGAGATTTATCCTGATTTTATCAAGGTACATTTACCGATGGACACAATCATCAAAAAGTAAACGATCTAAATATTGTTTTTATTCATGATAAATGTATTTCGTAAAGTTCTTGCTTTTTTATCATAATCCAAAGATAATAGAGATGAAGGCATTTAGGCTGGTTTGTTGGCTTTTTGTAAAGTGAGGTTTATACGCCTTTATCTTGATTTCAAGGTGTTCATGAGTTGCGCAAGCCGCTTTTTAGGCGTTGCTTCATTTAAAATGTCAGGGATTTCTCTTGCGCGGATTCTTGAGTGGAGAGTTCAGATGGTTACTTCTTTTGAGTTCTTCAGTTAAGGAAAGATTTTATTTTGCCTATAAAAGAAGAAAATGTTTTTACAAAGTTAGGTTTGCCTACTCTTTTGATTAAAAATTTACTCATTGCTGGGATGAGTAAACCTAAACCTATACAAGAACAAGCTATTCCAGTGATGTTGAAAGGACACGATATTTTAGGTGTTGCTCAGACAGGCTCTGGAAAAACCTTGGCATTTGGTTTACCTATTTTAAGTCAGATTTTGGCTTTGGGTGATAAACGCTGTCCTAAAACTGCACGCGCTTTGATTTTAGCTCCAACGCGTGAACTTGCTGTTCAGATTGATGAAACGATCCGTACTGTGGCGAAAGGAGCACATCTTTCAACATGTCTTATTTTTGGGGGCGTATCACGTTTAAAACAAATTAAACGTATGGAAGCAGGTGTGGATGTTTTGATAGCGACTCCAGGGCGTTTGAGAGATCTTGTTCGTGAAAAGTGTGTTGATCTTTCCCAATCTCGTTTTTTGATTTTGGATGAAGCAGATCGTATGTTGGATATGGGGTTTATTCATGATGTTAAGCAAATTGCAAAGCTTTTGCATCAAGAGCGTCAGACAGCACTCTTTTCTGCAACAATGCCGAGGGAAATTGCTGTGCTTGCAAAATGTTTACTCAATGATCCGGTTAAAATTGAAGTTGTTCCTCAAGGTACTACGGCTGTAGAGATTTGCCAAAAATTATATTGTGTTCCTACGAATGAAAAAAAGAATGTTTTAAGTAAACTTTTGACAAATCCAGCTTTTGATTCGGTTATTGTTTTTACTCGAACTAAACATGGGGCAGATGCTGTCACACGTAGTTTAGAAAAGATAGGATATTTAGTCGCAACAATTCATGGAAATAAATCACAAGGTGCTCGCCAGTCTGCTTTAAAAGCTTTTCGTGAAAGATCGGTACAGATTCTTGTTGCAACAGATATTGCTGCACGCGGTATTGATATACCAGGGATAAGTCACGTTATTAATTACGACTTACCAGATGAAGCTGAAAGTTATGTACATCGTATTGGTCGTACAGGACGTAATGGCGCATCTGGTGTAGCACTTACGCTTTTTGATGAGAAGATAGAAAGGTCCCGCTTGCGTGCTATAGAGCGCTTGATTCGTATGAAATTGGTGGCTGAGTCTGTTCCAGAACAATTTGCAGCGTTTCCAGAAAAGCCAATTGTGCGAGAAAGTAGAGAAAAAGCAAATGATAAGGAACGCCGTTTTAAAAAATCTAAACGTCAAAAACAGTTTGTAAGTCGAAAAGATGATGCTGCACAGTTGCAACGAAAGAATTCTTCACCTCAAAATGAGAGGCATAAAAAAGCAAAAGCAGTAGTAAAGCGTGCAAAGCCTCTTCGTTTTCGAAAATCAGTTAAGAGGGCTGCTTAGATAAAGTCTTGAAAAAAGATCATGTACTGGAGATTTTTTACTTTTGTTGATTTATTCTCAATTGAAAAGAGCTATAAAATACTCTTGTCAAAGTAAGAAGATCCTTTAGAGGTTTTCATTTTTTAGAAATGAAAACTTCTAACTTTTTGGATTTATTAAAAATCTTTATTGTAGAGGCAATTATTTATTTGCTTTATTCCTATTTTTTTTAAATGGGAATAAAAGTAGATTTTATTTATATAAAACTATTTTTATAAAGGATGTGTTTTATCTTTAATGATAACTTTTAATTTTAAAATTGATGTCTAATAATAACTCATTGTTTTATATATTGAATAATTCATTATATCGTATTTTTTTCATTTTTAAGTTATTTATGCGGATCAATCAAAAGTATTCGCTTGCACGTGATGTGTGAAGTTGTCATATAGATAATCATTTGAAAAATAAATAAAATAATTTTTATAAACTCTTTCCAAGGCAATGGGGGATTGCTGAGATTGAGAGTTGGAAAATAGTACGATGGTATGGCTTTTATTATAAATAAAGATGGGGCTGATCAATCGATTTCATTTTATACCATTTACGGGGGTGTCATTGTGAAAGAGTGTTGGGGTATTTAAGAGATATCTCTTTAAAAAAGCATGTGACTGCATAATACAATAGCGAGAATGTCATGATTTCTGAAGGCTTTCTCAGGATTCTTAACAATTTAGCTCGTTATCTTGGTTTTTACTGTAAAACTATTATTTGGGGGATATAAAGCCTATAAGATTTTATGTATTAAATGTTTTATGACAGTGTGGTGAACAAGGCAAGGTTGTTTGTAAAGCGTTGAAGTGGTTAGCAGGAGGAATAACCTGTTAGATAAGACGTCGGAGCGTTTACAGACTTGTTTTATGTTTTTTGCTTTTAGGATGGGGAGGGGGTTATGTGGGGTGTATGGAGATAATATATGACCTTGATTATTGTTTCTTCCATTTTTCAAAATGATTGCTTAATGAGCAGGTTTTTAAGTTTAACTCCTTTATTAAGTAGAAATCATTCTTTCTTTGGAAAAAAATATATGAGACCGATTCATTGCTGATGGAGCTTAATAACTCATCTCTGATGAAAGAAATCGTAATTTATAATGTGCAAATAATTGCTGTGTCCTCTTATAAAGGCGCGGTAGTTTGAAAAAAGTATTTAAAATGAATCAATCGCTTTTTGCGTTCATTGCAAAAAATACATCCGGTAGGATATTGCGTTTCTACTTTATTGCAAAAATCCTATTCCATTACTTTTATTAACGAATCCCTCATGTCTAAAAACTTTAGAAAAAACAACAAATTACGTAGAATAAAAGAAAAGTGGCTCCCCGGGCCGGATTCGAACCAGCGACCAACCGGTTAACAGCCGGTTGCTCTACCGCTGAGCTACCGGGGAACGGTGCCCAATCATTTAATTGAAAAGGCTATAGCAAAGCAATACTGATTTGCAAAGGATAAAATTACTTTTTTTAAAAAAATATGATAAATTGTGTAATAAGAGGAAAAAAGGCGAGAGAAGATTTCTACACCTTGACGGATGCGTTGCCTTCCCTTATTGAAACCTTTATGTTTGTTGACGAGGCCTCGTGGCGGAATGGTTACGCAGAGGACTGCAAATCCTTGTATCCCGGTTCGATTCCGGGCGAGGCCTCCAGCCGATTTTAAACGAAACGGCTTTTAAGGGAGATGAGGTATAGGAAAATAGATTATTTCCCTCTATTCTTGTGAAGACACTTTTGTATGAGAGATTATACAGTTAAAATCTAATTGTTGACTGTAGCATCCTTTTTTGTAATGCCCATAGTTTAAGAGATCTTTATCCCTTATTGTCGCTGTTTGGTTTGTTTTTTGTAGGTTAGGAGAAAATATTCGTTATGGTTGCAGATTTTGCTGAGCTTCGTCGCAAAATGGTTGACAATCAAATTCGTACAGTCGATGTAACGGATTTATCAGTTCTTGAAGCCTTTTTAACGGTGTCTCGTGAAGATTTTGTATCGGAAGATATGAAAGTGTTAAGTTATCTTGATACCGATATTGTTCTATGTCCAGAGCAAGATGGGGTTCCTGCACGCTATTTGATGAAACCTGCATCTCTAGCGAAATTACTACAGCTTGCCGCTTTAAAATCATCAGATGTTGTTTTAGATATTGGTGCAAATAGTGGTTATTGTGCAGCGTTGCTTGCAAAACTTGCAGGGTCTGTGATTGCGCTGGAAAGTAATAAATCTCTCTTTGAACGTGCTCTTGAAGCTTTAGAACGTAATCAATGTGATAATGTGGTTGTCGTTCATGGTCCATTAGAGCAAGGATATGCTGTTGAGGGACCTTATGATGTGATTTTCATTGAGGGATCTGTTGATTTTATTCCTCAGGGTATCTTTGATCAAATGAAAGACTGTGGACGTCTTGTTGTGGTTGAAGGGTATGGAAATGCTGCTGTTGCACAAATCTATATAAAAGAAGATGGGATCATCTCGGCTCGTCGTGCTTTTAATCTCGCTGTAAAGCCTCTTCCTTGTTTTTTCAAAACACCTGGTTTTGTGTTTTAGTGCTTGTTTGTTTTGTGAATAAAAGATAATTTTGTAATTTATTTGGGGTTTGTTATTGTGTGTATTATGTTTAGAATAAACAAGAAGTTTCAGGCGTGTTTATTACTGGTGTTGAGTGTTTTACTATCAGAGACTGTTTGTGCTGAAACATTGATGGATGCCTTTTCTAAGGCTTATAAATATAATGCTAAGTTGAATAGTGAACGTGCAGCTGTGCGTATATCCAGTGATGATGTTGTCATTGCGCGATCAGGGTTATTGCCACAAGTTGAGGGGGTTGGGAACTATGGGCGGAATAAGTCTTTTACAGGTCCTTATGTCACTTCTGGATCTATAGGAGTGAGATTAAATCAAAGATTATTTGATGGTTTTATCACGCAAAATATCTTTTCTTCAGCTCAAGTTAAGTTGCAGGCTCAGCGTGAATATCTTCGTAATGTTGAACAAAATACGTTTCTAGAGGTGGTGACCGCTTATGCTAATGTCTATCACGCACGTCGTGTTGCCGATCTTCGGAGAGAAAATTTGGCAGCTCTTGAGGAACACGTTCGTTCCAATAAAGCAAAATTTGATGTGGGTGAAGGAGGGCATGTTGATCTTGCTCAAGCTCAAGCTGCACGTTCCGTGGCGGTTTCAGAGCTGAGTCTTGCTCGTGCTGATGTAAAAGCAGCAGAGGCAGTGTATCGACAAGTTATTGGTTCTGATCCTGAAAAGTTAAAACGCCCACCTCTAGCCAATGATTTTCCCGTCAACCTTGATATGGCTTACCAAATGAGCGTTGTGATGCATCCAGCAATCCTTTATGCTAAATATTTAGTTGATGCGAGTGTTTATAATGTAAAGGCGAAAGAAGGGGCATTGCTCCCTAAAGTTGATTTTTCTGCAACAGCATCTTATAATCGAATCTACAGCGGGGTTGGAGAAGATGGCGTTTCTAAATCTGTAGGATTGTCAGTAAGTGTCCCAATCTTTGAAGGAGGGCGTACGTCTGCGCAAATTCGCCAATCAAGGGAACAGCTTGGACAGGCGCAGCTTCAACTCGATTTGGCGCATAGTAATACGAGGCAAGCACTGACTTCTGCTTGGTTTCAGTTGGAGGGTGCACGCTCATCTGTTATTGCTTACCGTGAAAGTGTTCGTGCTGCTGAAATTGCTCTGAAAGGTCGTGTTCAAGAAAATCGCGTAGGGCAAGCAACGACGCTGGATGTTTTAAATTCTCGTACTCTATTGATTAATGCTCAGATTGCGCTTGCAATGGCGGAGCGTAATGCTGTTGTGGCGAGCTATAGTGTTCAATCTTCTATTGGTAAATTGACTGCAAGTTATTTAGGTTTAAAAACAATTAAATATATCCGATAATGTATAAAAATATCTCTTTAATCTTAAATTAGTTTAGTTTTTAAAAGATTAGTAAATCAACAGTTGAATATGTTAAAAAATATTGCGGCGAGATGTTATTTTTATAAAGTGTAGAAAACTGTGTGTAGCGCCCTCTTTATGACAAGCATATTTGAAAATATCGTGGGAGGCATGTTGATCTTATAATTCTTTTGCATACACTGAAAATATGATTCTATTTGTTGTTGCGTCTTTGAGAGGTTGTAAAGTATGGTACAGAGTTCAAGCGTGTTACGTGAGCCAAGTATGGATGAAATTTTAACATCTATTCGTGAAATAATCGAAGAAAATGCGGTTCAATCTGATCACTTTTTAAATGAAGATGTTGCAGTGAATGCTTCAGAAGTTGCATCAGAGAGTATTTATGATACAGCCTTATCGGTTGATGATGCTATGAAAGCTTTAGCTGATCGTATTGGTCTTTCTTCTGAAAATCAAGGGGGGAAGATAACGCAAGAGAAAGAGGATATAGAGGCAGAAAATAATACAGTTGGTATGGATATGCAAAAGATGAAGCTTTCTTCTGAAGAACGGAATTCTGTTTATAAAGCAAAAGAATATGAAGATGAGATAAGGAAATCACAGTCAGACGCTGGAAGGGATGGTCATGTGGAATTGTCTGCATATTGTATTTCTTCTGCAGAAAAGATTGCAAAGGATGTGTTGCGTCCGGCTATAGCAGAATGGTTACAGTCTAAATTGCCTATTTTGCTGGAAGATATTTTGCGTGAAGAGATTGTGAAGGCGATTAAAAAATCGTCTTAATTATTTTTATGTTTTTCATTTTATGGGGATTTTGTTTGCGATTTTGCGAGCTCTCTAGTGAATGGCTGAGATTCACGAGATTCTGATCAGGTTTTGATCATATATTGTGTTTTTCAGCGGCGTTATGGATGGATAGAATGTTAGAAAAAAACTATGATGCTTCCTCTATAGAGCAACGGGTTGCAAAGAGATGGGAGACTCGTGGGGCTTTTAAAGCGGGAGCTGGTTCTAAAAGCGATGCAGAACCTTTTTGCGTTATGCTTCCACCTCCTAATGTTACAGGCTCACTTCATATGGGGCATGCGCTCAATACGACAATTCAAGATATAATAGTTAGATTTCAGCGGATGCGTGGCAAAAATGTGTTGTGGCAGCCTGGTATGGATCATGCTGGGATTGCTACGCAAATGGTTGTGGAACGTCAACTTGCAGAACGTCAAGAGCCAACGCGTCAAGAAATGGGGAGAGAAAAGTTTATTGAGCGTATTTGGGAATGGCGTTATGAAACTGGAGGCGTTATTGCAAACCAGTTGCGTCGCCTTGGGGTTTCATGTGATTGGTCGCGTGAGCGGTTTACAATGGATGAGGGGTTGTCGCAGGCGGTTCGTGAAGTCTTTGTCACGCTTTATAAGCAAGGGTTGATATATAGGGATAAGCGCCTCGTCAATTGGGATCCTAAATTGTTGACAGCTATTTCAGATCTTGAAGTTGAGCAAAAAGAAGTTCAAGGACATTTGTGGCACTTTAGATATCCACTTGAAGGTAAAACTTTTGATCCAAATGATGCTACAACTTTTATAACAGTGGCGACAACACGACCAGAAACAATGCTTGGTGATACAGGAATTGCTGTTAATCCTGAAGATGAGCGTTATAAACATCTTATCGGTAAAAATGCTCTTTTGCCGCTTGTTGGTCGTAAGTTATTAATTGTTGGTGATAGCCATGCTGATCCTGAGGCTGGAAGTGGTGCTGTAAAAATCACACCAGCTCATGACTTTAATGACTTTGAAGTAGGACAGCGTAATCATTTACGCTTGATCAATATTTTTACCCAGCAAGCCGAGATTTTTCTTCGTGAAAATGAAGCATTTTTCGATGGTTTGATTTTATCAGATGAATTAAAAATGTTAGTAGAAAATCTCGATAAATCTGATCGTTTTGTTGCTCGCCAGAAGATTGTTTCTTTGATGGAAGAACAGGGATATTTAGCTTCTGTTGATGATCATACCCATATGGTTCCTCATGGAGATCGCAGTGGTGTCCCTATTGAGCCTTTTTTGACAGATCAATGGTATGTTCATGCTGCTGAATTAGCAAAGCCAGCGATAGAGGCTGTTCAACAAGGCAAAACGCAGTTCGTTCCCGATAACTGGAAAAAGACGTACTTCAATTGGATGGAAAATATTCAACCTTGGTGCATTTCTCGCCAATTATGGTGGGGACATCAGATTCCTGCTTGGTATGGTCCTGATGGAACGGTTTTTGTTGAAAAAAGTGAAAAAGAGGCTTTAGATTCAGCTTTTGCTCATTATGGTGAGGTTGTTGACTTAATCCGTGATCCGGATGTTTTAGATACGTGGTTTTCATCAGCTCTTTGGCCTTTTTCAACATTAGGATGGCCAAATAAAACGACTGAATTATCTACTTTTTACCCAACATCTTTATCTGTGACAGGATTTGATATTATTTTTTTCTGGGTTGCTCGTATGATGATGATGGGACTTCACTTTATAGGTGACGTTCCTTTCCCAACGGTTTATGTGCATGCTCTTGTGCGGGATCAAAAGGGCGCAAAGATGTCAAAATCAAAGGGAAATATTATTGATCCCTTAGAGCTTATTGATCAATATAGTGCTGATGCACTTCGATTTACTTTAGCTATTATGGCAGCACAAGGTCGTGATGTAAAACTTGATGTTTCCCGTATTGCTGGTTATCGTAATTTTGCTACGAAATTGTGGAATGCTACCCGATTTGCACAGATGAATGGTGTGAAGCATGATCCAGCTTTTAAACCAGAACAAGCAAAATTGGCGCTTAATCGTTGGATTTTAACAGAGTTATCTAAAACAATTTCAGCAGTTACGACTGGTATTGAACACTATAAATTTAATGAGTCTGCTGCCACTCTTTACCGTTTCATTTGGAATACATTATGTGATTGGTATTTGGAGCTTCTCAAACCTATTTTTCAGGGGGAAAATGAAGATGCTAAAAATGAGGCTCAAGCTTGTACTGCTTGGGTTTTAGATGAAGTTTATAAACTTCTTCATCCTTTTATGCCTTATATGACGGAAGAGTTGTGGTCTCTTACAGAAACGCAAGCCATCAAGCGTGAGGATATGCTCGCATTGACAAAATGGCCAGAGGAAACATTGATAGATGAAGAAGCTGCTGATGATATTAATTGGCTTATTGATGTCGTCACAGGGATTCGGTCTGTACGTTTTGAAATGAATATTCCAGTGGCTACACAAGCACCTCTTGTTGTTGTCGAAGGAGGGGAAGTAACGCGAGAGCGTGTGAAGCGTTATGATGCACTTCTTAAAAAATTAGCGCGTATTGAAGTTATTGATTTCTCTGATAAAGTTCCGGAAGTATCAGCACAAATGATTTTGGGAGAGGCTGTTTTTTGTTTACCATTAGGACAGTTGATTGATTTGGAGGCTGAACGTGTTCGTTTGAGGAAGGATGTCAGTAAAATTGAACAAGATATTGAAAAAATATCGCTTAAGTTAAACAACCCCCAATTTATAGCAAATGCAAAAGCAGAAATTGTTGAGCGTGAGCGGAATAGGGTTGTAGAACTGCGTGCAGCGCAGAAAAAAATATTTGTTGCTTTAGAGCGGTTAGATTGATTTCAACTTTTTATTTTTTTGATAGATAATTGCATACCAGTAGGGCTAGTATAGATCTTCTTTAAAAGGAAACTTTTTCTTTTGTTAGTTTTTCATGAACGATCATAAAATCTCTACTGAAATCCATTGTTTTATGTTTATCATTAAAGAGACATCTTTTAAGGCATCCAAGCTTATTCCACGACGTAGATCATGAATGGTATAACGGTAAATCTATTGAGCTTCCCTTCTTTATGCTTGTGAAGTAACAAGCGCTGGGGGCACCATTCTGTCCAATATCCGGACAACCCTTAGCTCAAACCGTTCGTAAGAGGCATTTTTAGTTCTTTCTTACACAGAGTTTTTATCCACATAGCTCTCTCTACTTGTAATGTGCAAGCGGATGGTTTTGATTGATTTAACATGGAACAAGTTTGGAATGAGAGAATCTTACGATATTCGAGGTCCTCATTCAACATGCAAAATGGTAAAGTATCATTAAAATCAATATCTTGTTTTATTTCTGTAAAATATCATCATTTAGAGTAGCAATATAAGGCATGTAAAATTACATATGTGGTATTTTTTGTATGTAGTGGTGAGTATTCTGAGGTAAAACTTGTGTGTAAAGTATGAAGTAACCCCATGTGAAATGATGTTAGGTGCAATCCGTTAAACAAAAAGCTGTATTGTTTATAGATTGACGGAGGCAAAAAACTTCATCTTTAAGGTGGTAAGGCAGTCGTGAAGTTATAAGTTAACTATCATCATTATATTTATCCATCTTTCGTATTGTTTTTTATACTCAAACGTTTACCATTCATCATGTATTCTCTTCGTTCTCAAGTTGCTGTTTAATGCACGTTATTCTATTGAACGATTTTTGCTCATACGTATAAAATTTTAAGATCGATAAATCCTATTGGATGGTTTTTATCTATTTGTTTTTTCTTTTAAAATTTTTACTTTAAAATTGCGTATGCTTCTTACTAAGAAAAAGAGTTTAAATATCTACAAAGAAATTTGTAACAGATATAATCATTAAAATTGAGGTAGGGGGAATGGTTAATAGGTTTCAGATATGGAAAAAAGTCACGATTGTTGTGATTTTAGAGGGATTCTTTTCGACTGTTTATGTAATAGATGTCAATAGCTTGCAAGAAGCGAATGATGGTTCGTTTTATTTTTTAAAACGTGGCATGTCTGTTTATAAAAATGGGCATATAACTCAGGCTATTGCAGCATTACGTTGTGCTGCTAAGAGAGGCTATATTGGTGCGAATTGGAAACTTGGCTCTATCTATGCAAACGGTGATGGTGTCCCTAAAAATGATTATAAGGCATATAATTTTTTTGCATATATTGTTGAAAAAGGTGCTGATCTTGGTTCAGAGGATGAAAGTTATGTTTCTGATGCATTGATTAAACTTGCCGGATATATAAAAAAAGGTATTCCTCAATCACCTGTGAAACCTGATCCTTCTTATGCTTCTCATCTTTATATGCAGGCTGCGGTAAACTATGGAAATCCTAAAGCTCAGTATCATTTAGGAAAAATATTTTTAAAGGGAGAGGGAAGGGAGAAAAATCTTATACAAGCAGCACGATGGTTTCAACTTTCAGCAAAAAAAGAAAATCCTTCTGCCCAAGCAATGCTTGGAAATATACTGCTTAAAGAAGGAAAAATTGTCCGTGGGGCAGCAATGTTAACTGCTGCCTATAAAAAGCTAACGTAAAAGACGAAAATTGGATTCACCCTTTGCAAGAAGAGGCTTTTGCTCTTTGTAATGAATCTGAGAGACGTACAGCAATTTCACTGGTTGTTGAGATTTTAAAGAATAACAGTTTTTAAACATCTGATTGTAATATTTTTACATTCTCTCATCTTATATTAAACTCTGTTTTCTTGTATACAAGTTCATAGTAAAGATAGCTTTTTTTGATAATCTAACGGCTAATGACTTAGGATTTTAGACAAAAATTCTTGCGTTCTCGGTTTTCTTGCTTGCGGATCAGAAAAGAACTCTTTAGATGAGCAGTCTTCAAGAATTGTTCCTTGATCTATGAAAATAACACGCTCCGATACTTTTTGTGCAAATCCCATTTCATGGGTTACACAAATCATCGTCATACCTTCTTCTGCTAAGCTAATCATGACATCGAGTACTTCACCTACCATTTCAGGATCTAGAGCAGATGTTGGTTCATCAAAAAGCATGACAAGTGGATCCATAGTTAAGGCACGTGCAATAGCAACACGTTGTTGTTGCCCTCCAGAAAGTTGACCAGGATATTTATCTTTGTGTTCAATGAGTCCAACGCGTTCAAGATATAACAATCCACGTTCAAGTGCTTCTTTTTTGCTTCGTTTTAGGACTTTGATTTGTGCAATTGTCAAATTTTCTGTGACAGATAAATGGGGGAAAAGCTCGAAGTGTTGAAACACCATTCCTACCTGACTTCGCAATTTAGGCAGATTCGTTTTTTTTGAATGAACTGGTATTCCATTAATCCAAATTTCACCTTTTTGAAAAGGGACGAGAGCGTTAATAGTTTTAATGAGTGTTGACTTTCCTGAGCCTGATGGACCACAAACGACAACGACTTCTCCTTTATTAATGTTGGTTGTACAGTTTTTAAGGACTTTAATTTCGCCATACCAATTAGAAACATTTTTTATTTCGATCATATGAGTAGACATTTTTTTTCCTGTTAGCGAATAATGGATACTTTTTTTTGTAAATACAAAACTATTTGTGACAGTGTAAAACAGATAACAAAATAGAAAATAGCTGCTAAGATATAAGCTTCTTGCTTTACACCAAAATTATTAGCAGCAATATCAAAACCATTCAAAAGGCTATGACCACTGATGGCATAAACAAGGGTTGTATCCTGAAAAAGGATAATAACTTGTGTTAAAAAGACTGGAAGCATATCTCTAAAGGCTTGAGGAAGAATGACAATGTACATACTTTGCCAATATGTCATTCCAAGAGCTTGTCCTGCATATTTTTGTCCTTGCGGAACTGAATTGATTCCAGCACGCATAATCTCAGCAAAATAAGCCGTTTCAAATGCGGTAAAGGTAATGAGTGCTGATTTATTTGCACCAATGGATATACCAGTTAAAAAAGGCAGAAGCACGAAAAACCATAAGATAACCATCACAAGTGGTATTGAACGCATAGCTGTTATGTAACTGATTGCAAACCAAGAAAGAAGTTTTATGGAAGAAAGGCGCATCATTGCTAAAAGTGTGCCGAAAACAAACCCCAATACCGTTGCAAAAAGAGTTAGAAAAACGCTAAAGAGTAAACCTGATAAAATGTAAGAACGAAATACATCAAAGGTAAAAAAGGAAAAATCAAAGTCGGAAAAATTGAAAGGAAAATAAAGTCCAAACTGAGAGCTTATGAAATTCACCATATTCAATTTCCCTTTGTTTGAAAATTAGGAATTTTGAGTATTTGTTCAATGACTGTCATCACAATGAATACGAATAAGGCTATTAGAATATAAAGGATCGTAACAAGCAAATAATTTTCGTAAACATGGCTTACTTCTTCAATTGTTTGGTATTGAAATTGCATGAGCTCATTTATTGAAACGGCGAATGCTATAGATGAATTTTTCACAATCCCCATTGCTTCTGAAGTAAGAGGTGGCATAATTGCACGTATAGCACGTGGTAGTATAATATAGCGATAACTTTGATAAGTTGTAAATCCCATTGCCATAGCAGCATAGCGTTGTCCAGAAGGAATCGCTTCAATGCCTGAACGAACCTGTTCAGCAATGCGTGCAGATGTAAAGAATCCCAATGCGCATGTTATTAAGAGAATGGGGGAAAATTTCATCGCTGGTGGATAAATCTTCGGAACAACAAAATACCACAAAAACACTTGTACAAGGAGGGGAATATTACGCATAATCTCTACCCAAATAGTACCGATAGTGCGAAATATATAATTGATTATGGATGTTTTGGGTAAAGTGCGCATTGTTCCTATAATAACACCACACAATACAGCTAATATAAGTGAAGTGATAGACAATATAATTGTATTTTTTAAGCCATCGAGAAGTGTATCTAAATAGGTATGACTTACGCCGGGAGTTCCCAAGCATCCTGTTACCAATGTTTGAGTAAGGTCATCTCTACAAAGGAAAGAAAAGTCCATTAATTGATATTCCCTCAAATTAGTCATTCACAAATAGGACAATAAACCACGCGCATCTACATAGTCCAGATTTATTAAAAAGTGAATTAAAATATAAACCACACTCAATTTCAAAAGAGTGTGGTTCTTCTTTATTAAACTCTATAAATCTTTTTCTGCGTAGCTTTCTCGAGGCTTATTATTTGGGTGATCCCAAGCATATCTTGTTTGTTTTGATAAGGGAAGGTTCATAACAGTGTTAGCAGGTGGGATCGGTTTCATAAACCACTTATTATAAAGCTTTTCCAGTGATTCATCTTTAATCTGACGTACGATACTATCGTTGATTGTTTGTTCAAATTTTTTGTCATTTAATCTGAGCATACAGGCAATAGGTTCGACTGAAAGTACAGTATCAAGAATGACATAATCAGATGGATTCTTTGATTTAGCAATATGTCCAGCAAGAATTGAAGCGTCCATGACAAAAGCATCTGCCTTACCAGATTCTAATAATAAAAAACTATCTCCGTGATCTTTCCCCTTTAAAACTTTAAACTGAATGTTTTTTGCACGTTTATTTTTACGAATAAGTTGAACAGATGTTGTACCGGTGGTCGTTGCAACTGTTTTTCCATTTAAATCCTCAAGAGATTTAATGTTAGAGTTTTTCTTTACAGCAATCCGAACCTCTTCAATGTATGTCGTATAAGCAAATGCTGCTTCTTTACTGCGGGCAATATCATGTGTTGTTGAGCCGCACTCAAAATCATAGGTTTTATTTTTTAAGAGAGGAATTCTATTTTGAGAAGTGATGGGAAGATAATGAACTTTAATTGGTTTACCAATTTTTTTTGAGATATCATCAATGATCCGTTCTGCCATTTCTGTATGAAAACCTACATATTTATTATTACCAAGGGCGTAGGCTAAACCAGATGATTCACGGACACCTAAAGTAATTTCCCCTGTTCGTTTTATTTTTTCAAGAGTATCATGTTCAGCATGCGCGAAACTTGAGAATCCAATGGCCGTTGCTGCAATAAGCATTAATAATGATTTCTTCATTTATGTCCTCCATTCATTTATTTTTATTTTATTTGCTTAAGATATACTGTTTATATGCTGTAGCATAGTTATTATTTTTGAGTGGAATTTTTTTGTTGTCTCATGAAATGAGGATTTTACTTTCTTAATTGATATTAAGGTGAATCCAAACAGGAACGTGGTCGGATGGTTTTTGATATCCCCTTACTTCTGTTTGGCTATGAGCGCAAATTAATTGATCAACAGCTTCTGGTGATAATAATAAATGATCAATGCGAATCCCATTATTCTTAGGCCAAGCACCTGCCTGAAAATCCCAAAAACTGAAGGAGGGAGTATCGGTGACATTCCGGATAGCATCATAAAAACCTAAATGAAGAATACGTTGGAATGCTTTTCTTGTTTCTCCAAGAAATAAGGCATCTTGATACCATTCTTGAGGTTTTTTTGCATCTAATGGAGTGGGGATGACATTATAATCACCTGCTAGAATAAGAGGTTCTTCATACGCAAGCAATGATTTTGCATGTGTATATAATCTTTCCATCCATTCTATCTTATAGGAATATTTTTCACTCTCAATAGGATTCCCATTTGGCAAATAGAGAGATGCAACACGAACAACACCTTTGTTTGTTGAATAAACAGCTTCAATGTAACGTGTTTGTTTATCATTATCATTGCCTGGTAATCGACGGATCACTTCATCTGGTGTTTTTTTAGAGAGAATCGCAACGCCATTAAAACTTTTTTGTCCGTGTGTTTCTATATGGTAACCTAAATTTTCAATTGTATCGCGTGGAAAATTTTCATCAATACTTTTAATTTCCTGTAAACAGACTATGTCCGGTTGGCTTTGCTGCAGCCATTGACATAATGTTTCATGTCGCGCTTTTATTCCAGCAATATTCCACGTTGCTATTTTCATGGTGCTCATCATTAGATATCAAATATGCAATTCAATTTACTGCTATGTTTTACTACAGTCATATCGCTACTTTTTTATTTATAGGGGATATTACTTATGGTAAATTGATTTATCAAGAGTAGCGGTAAAAGCAAATTTAAAGCTTTAAAATTTAATTTATTTTCATTTTTAAAAACTTTCTGCTGTTTAGTTCTTGACGAATGTACGTGTTCTCGCTATTAGAGATGGACATAACCGATGTGAATGTAATCAGGTGTTTTGGATATGAACCGGATTATTCACAGGTGTTAAGAAGATTAAAAGCAAATGCTAGTGCAAAAGGCTATTGCCTTCTCTGCTTATGGTCGGGTAAACTGTTTTTTGCAGGTGTGCCCGATTTTGTGTGTAGACTTAGATATCTGCTCCGATTTTGTTGGGGTGGATAGAGATGAAAATAGAAAAGCCCGATTGGGTGAGACGAATGTAGATCGAAAAGAGGAAGGTTGCATGCCTACCGTAAACCAGTTGATTCGCAAGCCGCGTGTAGCGCCAGTTAAACGTAATAAGGTTCCTGCTCTGCAGTCGAATCCGCAGAAGCGTGGTGTTTGTACGCGTGTTTATACGACAACACCGAAGAAACCTAATTCTGCTCTTCGTAAAGTTGCTAAAATTCGCTTGACGAATGGATTCGAGGTGATTGGTTATATTCCTGGAGAGGGACATAATCTTCAAGAGCACTCTGTTGTAATGATTCGTGGTGGTCGTGTGAAAGATTTGCCAGGAGTTCGTTATCACATTATTCGTGGTTTGCTTGATACGCAGGGTGTCAAGAATCGTAAACAGCGTCGTTCAAAGTATGGCGCAAAGCGTCCAAAATAATATTGAGAGACAAAGCCAATGTCCCGTCGTCATAGAGCAGAAAAGCGTGAGATTAATCCAGATCCAAAATTTGGTGATTTGGTTATTATGAAATTTATGAATGCCATTATGTTTGATGGTAAAAAATCAGTTGCAGAGCGTATTGTTTATGGTGCGCTCGATTCTGTAGAAAAAAGAGTAAAAACAGATCCTGTGGCTCTATTTCATCGAGCTTTAGAGAATGTTGCTCCTCACATTGAGGTTCGTTCACGCCGTGTTGGTGGCGCTACTTATCAAGTTCCGATTGATGTTCGTCCTGATCGTCGTCAGGCTCTTGCTATTCGTTGGTTGATTGCGGCGGCACGTGGTCGAAATGAAACGACGATGATTGAGCGTTTATCTGGTGAATTGATGGATGCGGCTAATAATCGTGGTTCTGCCGTGAAAAAGCGTGAAGATGTTCATCGTATGGCTGAAGCTAATCGTGCTTTTTCTCACTATCGCTGGTAGAAGTTTTAAACAAGGCAAATATAATGGCTCGCGAATATAAAATTGAAGATTATCGTAATTTTGGTATTATGGCGCATATTGATGCTGGTAAGACTACGATGACTGAACGTATTCTGTTCTATACCGGTAAGAATCATAAAATTGGCGAGACCCATGATGGTGCTTCTACGATGGATTGGATGGAGCAGGAGCAGGAGCGCGGTATTACGATTACGTCTGCTGCGACAACGACGTTTTGGGAAGGGCAGGACGGTCGGAAGCGTCGCTTTAATATTATTGATACGCCAGGGCACGTTGATTTTACGATTGAAGTTGAGCGCTCTTTGCGTGTTCTTGATGGTGCAATAGCCTTGTTGGATGCAAATGCTGGTGTGGAGCCTCAGACGGAAACTGTTTGGCGGCAAGCTGAGAAGTATCGCGTGCCTCGTATGGTTTTTGTTAATAAAATGGACAAAATAGGAGCTGATTTTTATCGTAGTGTGGAGATGGTTGGTTCTCGGTTAGGTGCTAAAGCGCTTGTTTTGCAGTTGCCGATTGGTGCTGAAAATGACTTTGAAGGTGTTGTTGATCTTGTAGAAATGAAGGCTTTAAAGTGGGATGGTTCTATTGGTGCCTCGGCAGTGATAAGTGAAATTCCCTCTGATTTAAAGGAGAAAGCTGAAGAATATCGCGAGAAATTGATTGAGATGGCTGTGGAGGTTGATGAAGCTGCGACAGAGGCTTATTTGGAAGGTGTTATGCCAACCAACGAGCAGCTTGTTTCTCTCATTCGTAGGGGGACAGTAGAAGTTCAGTTTCATCCGGTTCTTTGTGGTACGGCTTTTAAAAACAAGGGGGTGCAGCCACTTTTGGATGCTGTTGTTTCCTATCTTCCTTCTCCAATTGATATTCCGGCGATTAAGGGTATTGATGTAAAGACTGAGGCTGAGACGACACGCGAATCTTCTGATGATGCTCCGTTATCTATGCTTGCTTTTAAAATTATGAATGATCCTTTTGTTGGTTCATTGACGTTCTGTCGTATTTACTCAGGTAAAGTTCAGAAAGGTATTTCTCTTGAGAATACTGTGAAAAAGAAAAAAGAGCGTTTGGGGCGTATGCTTCAAATGCATTCAAATTCTCGTGAGGATATTGAAGAAGCATTTGCTGGTGATATTGTTGCTCTTGCAGGACTTAAGGAGACGACAACAGGGGATACTCTTTGTGATCCTTTGAAACCTGTTATTTTGGAGAGGATGGAATTTCCAGAGCCTGTTATTGAGATTGCAATTGAACCGAAGACAAAAGCAGATCAAGAAAAAATGGGTATTGCTCTTAACCGTCTAGCAGCCGAAGATCCTTCATTTCGTGTTAAATCGGATGAGGAATCTGGTCAGACTATTATAGCTGGAATGGGTGAGCTTCATCTTGATATTATTGTTGATCGTATGCGGCGTGAGTTTAAGGTTGAAGCAAATGTTGGGCAGCCTCAAGTTGCTTATCGTGAGTCAATTACTAAAATGGCGGAAATTGATTATACGCATAAGAAACAATCGGGTGGTGCAGGTCAATTTGCTCGTGTGAAAATTGTTTTTGAGCCTCATGATGGTGATGACTTTATTTTTGAGTCAAAGATTGTTGGTGGTGCTGTTCCTAAAGAATATATTCCCGGTGTCCAAAAAGGGATTGAGAGTGTTATGGGGTCAGGTCCTCTTGCGGGCTTTCCTATGCTTGGTGTAAAAGCGACTCTCATTGATGGTGGCTATCACGATGTTGATTCTTCGGTTTTGGCTTTTGAGATTGCTGCTCGTGCGGCTTTTCGTGATGGGGCAAAGAAGGCTGGTGCACAGCTTCTTGAACCGATCATGAAGGTGGAAGTTGTTACTCCAGATGATTATGTTGGTGATGTTATTGGTGATCTCAATTCTCGTCGGGGGCAAATTTCAGGAACTGAAGCGCGCGGCATTGCAACGGTTGTGAATGCAATGGTTCCTTTGGCAAATATGTTTGGTTATGTGAATACTCTTCGCTCTATGAGTCAGGGGCGTGCGCAGTATACAATGCAGTTTGATCATTACGAGCCTGTGCCTTCAGCTGTTGCTTTGGAGATTCAAAAGAAATACGCGTAATTTCAGGTTGGTAATTAATTTTTAACTTAGTCCTTGGCTTGGACGGAAAATGGAGAGCTCAAATGGCGAAGAGCAAGTTTGAACGAACAAAACCGCATGTTAATATTGGTACGATTGGTCACGTTGATCATGGGAAGA
>NZ_JBHIOW010000015.1:0-31317 GCF_042195725.1 Bartonella sp. AP65SXKL | reverse complement strand
ATATCCACTAAACCAGCATGAAATAAGGCATTTGGCAAAAGAAGATAAGTTGGAACCTGTGGAACAACCGCTCTAATACCTAGCTCAGGCGGAACATCAAGCGGTATAGAGAGATTAGATGAAGGTTCCAAAGCATCAGAGGACTGAGAAGGCTTTGGTTCAACAGGGGCAGAAGGAGGAGAAACAGTATCCAGAGATGAAGTGTCCTCCGGAGCAGAGGGCTCAGATGGCAGAACATCATTAGTAGAATCTTCAACTGGAACAAACGGTGCAGGCATAGGTTGCACAGCAGAAGGAGCCTCCGGAACTGTTGGTACAGAGGGAGGCTCAGACGGAACTGGTGCAGAAGGAGTCAGCGTCGAATCCGTAGGGATAAATGTTTCAGACGGTTCAGATCCTTCAGGCAAAGAAGGTGTAGATGGTATAAGTGGAGGCTCAACAGAAGGGGGTTGTTCAGGTGAAATAGTCTCTGTTGGTCGTTTAGAAGGAACCGTCTCTTCTTCAGATTGAGGAGGTAAAACTGTAGACGTTGGCTTAGAAGCAGTTTCAGAAGAATCTAATTCAGGACCAATGTAAACACTTTCGAGACGAAAATCCCAAAAATCCCCTTCTCCAACAACCAATCTATTCTTTGGATCTGCATTTCCAGAAGAAGAACTTGGACCATAGACACGAAGTTTATATTGATAAGGAAATCCATTCACCGTAGTATAACTATTGGCTAACTTAAAAGAACTTTCCTCTGCTGTCCCAGCAACTTGAACAAGTGAAATACTTTGACTTCCTTTATTGCCAGCTTCTCCTTCTAAAGTTTTGGAAAATTTCTCCATCATGAGCAGTGTACTTCCCAAAACATTCCCGTAGATCAAAATACGATCAGTTTTTTGAGGATTAAACGAGCCGTCATTATTCACAAACGCACTCATCTTAATCTGCACATTTCCCTTTGCATTATAGGCTTCTTTATCATATTGTATCCCCTCTATTGGATTTATGTCATTTAGATTACTTCCTTTCTCAATATATACTTTTCCAATATATAGCGTTTGATAATCTTGAGATATAAATTTATCAAAAAAAATTGTGCTATCAGAAATGCTTATAGACGAAAGTAATGAATCTACAGGAAGAGATTCCTGTAAATCTGTATGTTTCCTTTTGGTGAGATACCATGCAGAGCCATTTGTTAATTCTAAGTGAACAGTTGATGCATCCTCAACACGAATACCCCCTGTAAGGATAGAATCCTTTGCTTTCACCAATAGAGAAGAATTATTTTGAGCCTTTAACAATAAATCACCAGAGATCTTTGTCCTTTCTGTTAATTCAATGGTAGCTTCAGCTCCATAAATATCATCTCCCGTACTATAAATGGCAATACCATCGGGAACTGAAAAAGTTGTCTGTGACAAATGCAAAGATGCTTCACCCCAAACAATTTTTTCTACTTTTGAAAGTTTTTCACTCCCTACCTTAAACATATCACCCCATACATCTGGGCCTAATCCATAAAAATACAGACCGTATACTCCCTCACCCTGAACAGAAATTTCTGTACCTTCAATCTTAATATTTGTCTTTTTAAACTCATTTGATGAAGCGTATTCTTGAACCAATTTACCTTCAGCATCTGCATAACCTGCAAAATTCGTAATCAAGAAGCCATGCATATCAGTGAGCTGAATAAAATCACCACGTAATTGAACATTACCACCCTGTGATATGTCAAAAGCTCTTGGAAATTCATCAATACTTTCATTATCAACTACAATCGTGTGTTTCTTACCTTTTCCCTGAATATTGGTTGTATCAATAAGATATTTTCCCCCAAATTGTGTTGAAAACGCACCAATCTCATTAAAAGTAATAGTACTGCCTGACATCCTAATGAATGCATCAGAACTACTAACAAATCCAATCCCTTTTGCATTCAAATTATCTGATACAATATCAATATTTACGCTCACTAAAGCAATATCGGTTTTTTTTCCTTCTGCACATACAGCTTGCAAACTACCTTCAATCTTCCCTCTATTCATCACAACTTGCCCGTTCTGAACACGAAAACCGGACATATCCTTAATATTTGAATTGGTTAGAACAAGCTTGCCATCATCTTTTACAGATGCACTATATAAAAACATCTGCTTTGGCCTATGCGAGATAATATTTGTCTCTAATAAATTTAAAACAGTTCCCTCTTTTTCTATAGAGAAGACAGCAATAAAATCATCTAGAGAAGAAACAGAAGGAGTATAATTTTTATTACTTATCGTATGTTTTTTACTATCGCTATATGTAAAAAAACTCCCTGATACATTACAGGAAGTTCCTAAATTATTAGGATTCGCATTAACACTCACGATTGGCAAAAAAGAAACAATAGCCGTTGTAATAAATAAAAATCTATACCCGCTTAATACATTAACCATAACTTTATTCCCAATTTGCCTTTCTCCCCTGTTAGTTAAAAATAAAAAACATTCCCCATAACATTAAGTTAAACACACTAAAAATAGCAAGTATAAAACTTAAATAATCACTTTATACTTCATAAAACACTCTATAACTTATATAAAAATTACTCTATATTTCATAGGCACCTAAAAACGATAGTATAAACCGCCTGAAAAAATAATCCCTGAAAAACCACCTTTTCTAAGGCAATGCTGATAAGTTACATCTCCATGCAAAGCAGAGTTTGAAGACAACTGAGCCTTCAATCCCATTCCAGTTTCTAGAGAAGAGCCAAAAGCCCTTATTGGAATTCATCTCCAAACCGCACACGTTGTTTTCCTCTAAAACTAATGGCAAGCTGAAGCTTGCAATTGAAAGAAACAACAAGAGCCTCTTTAGAAGCAGCAAGCATCTTTCTTAAAGACCACCAACACGCATCACCCATAAATCAAGTTTTCCCATCTCAATATCAAAACCATCAATATCAGACGCCTTATCAAACCGCACATTTTGATAAATAACCTAAACCTGCGGATCAAAAATAACCCCTTTATGCCCTGTCGTAAATGACTTGCCCGCAATCAATGAAGCACTCAAAGGTGTTTCCTTCAATGTTGCTGTCTTGCCTCTTGCTTGCGTGAGAACATCCCCTTTAAATAAACCATAGGAAAAAAGGACATCTATATAAAAGCCTGTATCATGCTGCATGCTGCCATATACTGTAATAGACCATTTATCAAATGTACTTTTTTGCTTTCTTTAACATCTTGAGGTTGTAGAGAGTTTTTTTTCCATTATTCTCCATTATTCCAAAGCTCAAAGTGTGATGTGTATCCTCAATCGCATTGAGCAAGACACTTGCCTCTATACCATGAACAACAGAAACCTGAATCTTACCTTCATCAAAGGAAAGAACCACCCTGCTTCACACCAAACACAGATTGAGATAACGTAGCATTTCTACCACTTTTCTTTTCGCCATTTCCTGTAATAGAACTCTTTTTAAAAGAAGTTTTATTATCTTTTGACACAACCACTGCTGATGTAATCTTCTCAGATCTCTTTAATTCTAAAATTCCATCAGCTCCTGAAAGCCTTTTTCCCCTTTACTTTTTTGCGGCTTAATAACTATGTCATGAGTTCGTATTGTAAAAATAACACCTGCAGCTCTCCTATCCAATCCACTCATATATAACTTATTACGACTTCCAAAAGTACGAGAAGCATCAACTGTATCACACGAATACGACTTAAAAAGAGAATTACACGAGGGGTTATAATCTTCTGCACTCACATCTATATTGTGCACGAAGAAAGAAATAGAGGTCGTAAGAGAACACACACATAGCGTTTTAGTACTTTAATCATAATTTAGTCTAAACTTCCTTTATTTTATTCATAAAAAACTGAAAAGACACACCTAGTTCATCTACTTATTATGTACCGTTACATATAATTTGTTTTGTATTATATGTAAAGTCAAAAATCAGAAAAACGACACAACAAAACCATGTTTTGTGCTTATGTCTTTCACAAAGGATGTATTAAAGAAAAATACAATTAAAAATGATAACTTAATCCACCAGAAAAATGCGTTCCGGAAAAGCCGTCACTCGTAAATTTATGCTGATAAATCAGATCGCTATGAAAAATAATTTTGGGAGATAATTGCGAAAAAACACCAAATCCAGCTTCTAAAGAAGTCCCAAAGGAACCAAGCTGGAAGGCATCTTTAAAATATACAAATTGTTTATCATCAAAACTACGAATGAAATGAAGCTTACCATAGAATGAGAGAACATGTGCATCTTTATCTTTAGTAAATGTAAGTGTCTTCGTTAAATACCCACCAATACGCATCCCCCAATGATCTGGACTTCGCATATCAATATTAAAATTATCAATATCACGAGTCTTATGAAACTGGAGATTTTGATAAACAAACTGAACCTGTGGTTCAAAAATAAAATATCGGCTGCCTATCATAAACGTTTTACCAGCAATTAAAGAAACACTTAGGGGCTTCCCTCTCAATGCAGCCGTTTTACCTCGCTCAAGTGTGAGAACATTTCCATTAAACAAACCATAAGAGAAGAGACCATCCATATAGAGACCCGTATCATGCTGCATGCTTCCATATGCTGTGATTGTCCATTTATCAAATATACTTTCTTGACTTTGTTTAACCTTTCGAGGCTGCAAAGAAAGCTTGCCATAATTTCCCATAATCCCAAAAGATGTCGTACTGTATGCACTTTCGATTTTCTTGAGTAAAATACCTGCCTCTAGTGCATTATAATCAAGCTCACCGCCATAATCACCATATTTAAATGCAGACAAATTTGAAGTATAATGATGATGTCCACCGTAACCGCGCAAAAACAAAGCGGGATTTTCATCATTTTTCAACAACCGACCAGGAACAGTTCGCAGCGCTTGCAACTGCTTGCTTTGATTACTGATATCCATCAATCCAGCATAAAATAAGGTATTTGGCACAAGAATATAAGTCAAAACCTGTGGAACAACGACTCTCACATTTGGCTCAAAATGAGAAGAAGGCTCAAAAACAGATGCCGGAACAGAAGAACCAGACGCAGGTGGAGTAACAACAAAAGGAGTGGGTGAAACAGATGGCGGAACAGAAGAACCAGATGCAACTGGGGAAACAACAGAAGGAGTGGGTGAAACATGCGGCGGAACAAGTGAACCAGATGCAACTGGGGAAATAACAGAAGGAATGGATGAAACAGATGACGGAACAGAAGAACCAGATGCAACTGGGGAAACAACAGAAGGAGTGGGTGAAACATGCGGCGGAACAGGTGAACCAGATGCAACTGGGGAAACAACAAAAGGAGTGGGTGAAACATGCGGCGGAACAAGTGAACCAGATGCAACTGGGGAAACAACAGAAGGAGTGGATGAAACAGATGACGGAACAGGTGAACCAGATGCAACTGGGGAAACAACAGAAGGAGTGGGTGAAACATGCGGCGGAACAGGTGAACCAGATGCAGGTGGAGAAACTGGATTAGATTCAGCAATAGCGGGAACAACAGGTGCAAGAGAGGAAAGAGGATTGGGGATCTCAAGTACAAAAACATCAGATACATTAGGTGTGGTCGTAAGATGGGAATCCCTATCAGGAGAATCTACAGGAGAAGAAAGACTTGGCTCCTGAGACTTTTGCTGAGAGTTAGAATCAATAGAACCATCCTCACCTCCAGTAATATTAGGATGAATTTTAGGAAAAGAAGGAATATCATCAGAAGAAGGGGGGACAACCAAATCAAGAACAGGAAAAACTTTAGTGGAATCAACAAATTGACTTTCAAGTCGGAAATCCCAAAATGTTCCAGAGTTTTTAAGCACTCTTTGATTGGAATCTGCCGCCCCTAAAGCAGAGCCTGGACCATAACTCTTAAGATGATACTGATAGGGGGAGGCTTCAAGTGTGACATACCCCCCCTTTAACTGAAAAGAATCTTCCATGGCTTTTCCATAAACCTGAATAATGGAAATCCCCTGATTATTACCACCATCTCCCGTCAATGCCCCTGGACTTCCAGGAATCTTATAAACATGAACTGTTGTTTTTCCTTCAAGATCACCATTGATTAAAAGCCGGTCAGTTTTTTGCTCTTGCAGAGCTCCGCCTTTATCCAAATATGCATTAAGATAAAGATTCACATCACCGTGCGCTTTATAGACAGTCCCAAATCCTTTTCCAATGAGAAGTGTCTGATAACCATTTGTTTTTTTAGATTTTAATTCTTCAAAAACAAGAGAACTATCCGTAAGATTAACCGAAGAAATAGAAGAATAATCTTTTAACCTAGAACCAGAAGCATCAGAATTTTGCAATTTGTCATATTTTGGTCGCGATAAAATCCACTTTGAACCATTTTTTAAATCTATCTTAGCTGTAGAACTTTCATCAACATGTGCGCCTCCTACAAGGGTAGAAGCATCAGCCTCAATCTTTACATTAGAACGCTCAACAGCTTTCAGGAGTGAATCTCCAGAAATTTTTGAATTTTGTAAGAGTTTAACAGAACTTTCGAATTCACGACTATAAATAGCCGTACTTTCTGGAGCCATAAAAGTTGTCTTTGTCAAATGGACAGTCCCTTTTCCAGGTATAATTGTTTTTTTATCATTTAAGACAGCTTCCCAAAAAAAGTGCATGCCATTAAATCCATTCCCTCTCACAAAAACATTGGAATATTTTATATGAGCAGCATTATGGTTATTCCCCTGCACTACAATGCCATGAACATTGCCGACATTAACGTTTCCCTTCTGGAAATTAAGAGAGCCTTTCCCCTGAAGCATACTAAAAGCAGAACCTTCACGATGATTATCTGTATTTGTTTCCTGTTTCCCCCTCCCAGTAATAGAAACGCCCTCTAAATTAATTTCTCCATCTCCTCCTGTTTGAACACCAATACCATCAGCAAAATCAATTTTTCCTCCTTTCATATAAATTTTTGCACCATTATGACTCAAAAGACCTATCGCATCAGAAGATGTCTTAATCTCTGTCTTGGTCAAAGAAACAAACGACCCTTTACCCCCAACACTGATCCCCATTCTGGTTGCTTTAATCACCCCATCCTGCATTTCAAAAGCTCCCTCATCATTAATATCGGCCCCTATCGACACGTTATTTAACATGGAATCAAATAGAGCAACACCTCCCCCATTTGAGGACTTTACAGCTGTTGTCCAAGCGTTTGTTTCTGAATGTCCATGTGCATTCGAAACACCGTTAATGATTATAGCCTCTCCCTCAATGACTGTATTTTTCCCTGATGCCTCTATGGCAGCATAAGAACTTTCACCCGTAAGTTGATAAGTTTTCTTGGTAATTTCATGCGTTTTACCATCATTACAGCGATAAAATGAGGCACTTTCGTTACATGAATATGGCTTCTTCTCAGAAGAAATCTCACCTGCATCAGTATTGTATACAAAGAAAAAAATAACCGTTGTAAAATGATATAAAGAGAGATGATTTTTAAACATAATTTTCTACAAACTTTCTTCCCCTTCTCTAAAAACAAAAAACACGCGTTCTGTTTAATAACTTTGGTTGCGCGTGATAATTTAAAATACGTTTTGTGTTTTATATATCCACCCTATGTTTTATGTAAAGCCAGAATCCCAAAATATCACAATTTAAAATTGTATTATTTATAAAAACGCGTAAAAATATAGATAGAAATAAAAATTCCACCCCAAAGCAGTGATTTCAAGAGAATTTAATAAAAATAAACTCAAAGAAGAAAAACAGCATAAGAAGCAAAAACTGCAAACCAGAAAGCCTTATCTCGTTTCTAAAAAGAAACAAACTTGCTCATGAAAAAAAAACATTTTTTTAAAAAACTTATTTAAAAAGTTGCAAACAAATAATAAAAAACCACAAGCTATGCTTGTGGTTCTTTAAACAACTTACCTCAAGATGATCATCCTAAAAACGATAGCGCAATCCACCAGAAAAACTGATTCCAGAAAAACCACCTTTACTCAACTTATGCTGATAAACCAAATCACCATGAAGCGCAAATTTTTGAGACAAGCGAGCATTAAGACCTAATCCAGCCTCTAGAGAAGAACCAAAAGCCCCTAACTGGAAAGAATCTTTAAAGCGCACAGACCTTTCTTTTCCAAAATCATGGGCAAAATGAATCTTTCCATAAAAAGAAACATCACGATCTTTTTCAGACGCAGTAAGAGTCTTTATCAAGCGACCACCCATACGCACCATCAATTGATCAAGTTTATCCATCTCAATATTAAAATTATCAATATCGCGGGCCTCATTAAATTGAAGATGCTGATAAACAACCTGAACCTGTGGATCAAAAACAACACCTTCATATCCTGTGGCAATTTTCTGACCACTCATCAAGGAAACACTTAAAGGGTTACCCTTCAATGTTGCCGTTTTACCCCGCGCAGTTGTCAGAACATCTCCCTTAAACAGACCATAAGATAACAAACCATCAACATAGAATCCTACATCATGCTGCATACTTCCATAAACTGTAGCAGTCCATTTATCAAATGTACTTTTTTGGCTTTGTGCAACATCTCGAGGTTGTAGAGAAAGCTTTCCATAAGACCCCATCACCCCAAAGGATATAACACTGTCAACATTTTCAACAGTTTGTAGCAAAACACCTGTCTCTAGTGCATAGTACCCTAGATCTCCCCCATAACCATATTCAAGCGCAGATAAATCTGAGGCATAACGATAACTTCCACCATAGCCACGCAAAAATGAAGCAGAATTTTCATGAATTTGCAACATTCCACTAAGATTAGTCCGTACTATCTCCAACTGCTTGTTTTGATTGCTGATATCTATCAAACCAGCGTGGAACAAACTATTCGGCAAAAGTAGATAAGTTGGCACCTGAGGAACAACAGATCTTACACCTCGTTGAGACGGAGAAACATTTTCAATTTCAGAAAGACTATCTGTAGAAGACGCTGGAACAACATCACCAGAAGATTCGGGAATAATATCCTCAACAGAAGCACGTGCAGGAGGTGTACGTTTAGAAACCATAGGAGTTTCTCTATAATCAGCAGTTTGAACATATTCATTTTCTAAACGAAAATTCCAAAATGCTCCTCCGTTCAAAGCAAATCTCTGTTTAACATGCTCCTCCCCTCTAGTAACACTTGGGCCATAAGAACGAAGAACATATTTATAAGGCGCGCCATTTAATGCAACATACTGCCCATTCAGTTGAAAAGAGTCATACGATGCATCTCCATAAACTTGAATAATTGAAACACTATGCGCTTTTTTATTTTTTTCTTCTAAACCTCCCGCAACCCCTTGTATATGGACTATAGTTCTTCCCTTAACGTCACCATGAATGAGAAGCCGATCCGTTACTTGATGATCACTTGTATCACTAGGATTTAAACGTGCATTCAAATGAATCCAAGCATCACCAAAAGCCTGATAAACAATACCTGTTCCTTTTCCAATATAAAGCGTTTGATATGCATGATTAGTACTGGACTTTGGTTTTTCAAAAGTAATGGAACTATTAGAAAGGTGTACCGATGAAATAAACGAAACACCTCTATAATTAGGATCTTGTAATTTTTTCTGTCTTGGTTGCAATAAAGCCCACTGTGAATTATTTCCCAAGATAAGGTCGACTTTAGAACTGTTATCAACCTGAGTTTGACCGACAAGTGCAGAAGCATCAGCAACAACCTCTATAGAAGAGTTACGATCAGCCTTCAGCAACAAATCCCCCAAAAGCTTTGTTTCCTTTAAAAATATTTTAGATTTTCCAGATTGACTGCTATAAACAGCTATACTATCTGGAACGACAAAACGCGTCTTTTTCAAATCAACGCGCAATGATTTTCCCTCTGACGAACCTTCTGATGCTGCCACACCTTCAAAGTGTATACCATAAAATGCATTACCTTTCACTGTAATATTGGAATCTCCAATATTAATCTGAGGAGCTTTATCTCCCTGCAATAAAAGCCCATGAGCATCAGTAACATCAACAGAACCTTTCATAAACTGAACATAACCATCTTCAGATATATGAAAAGCTGCCTGACGACCTGCATCCAGCCCTTGATCATCCTTGCCGGTACTCCCCTTGCCGGTAATAGAGACACCCTCTAAAATAAGATATCCTTTTTCTTCTGCTTTAACCCCAACTCTCCCTAGGCTAATTTGCGTATTCGTTAAATCAACACCACTTTGAGATTTTCCTCCAGCAAAAGCCCCCACTTTGATTGCATCAATTGATCCACCAGACATTACGATGAATCCACCTTGAGCTTCCACCCCCACTAAAACCCCACTCAACGTGGAATCGCTCAGAAAGACGCCCGCTTCTTCTGATACCTTTACTCCATATTTCCAAAAATTGTTTTCCGAGTTATTCTTTTCATCCAAAATACCCTTAACAGTTATATTCTTGCCACGAATAATTGTACCTTCCTTAGACGCCTCCATGGCTCCATGAACACCATTAACATTTTTATCCATTAACGAATAAACTTTATTATTAATTTCGTGCGCTCCACCATCAGAACACTGATAAAATGCTGCATTCTGATCACATGAAGACTGCTTTTTTCCAGAGATAACCTGAGATTCAGCATTGCGTGCAAAAACACCAACATTGTGTGTCAAAAAAAGAAGTGCCGTTGTAAAAGTACATAAGGAGAAGCGATTTTTAAATAGATTGACCATAATTCCACCATAATCCCCCCTCTTCTTACTAAGATCTACACATAACGTATCAAAAAACTTAACCAAAAGAAAAATATTTAATACGTTTAGGTTTTAATATCG
The DNA here is from genome assembly GCF_042195725.1 of Bartonella sp. AP65SXKL. Lineage (NCBI taxonomy): Bacteria > Pseudomonadati > Pseudomonadota > Alphaproteobacteria > Hyphomicrobiales > Bartonellaceae > Bartonella > Bartonella sp. AP65SXKL. The sequence goes on along the minus strand of NZ_JBHIOW010000015.1, from coordinate 20,507 downwards.
TGAGTTTATTAATATTTTTTGTGTTTTATGTAAATATGGAATAAAAAAATTACTCGAAAATACAATCTAAATCTGTCGCTTTTACAAAGAATTTGCAAAAATATAACTGAAGAACGACAGAAAAATCACCTTTAACGTTGTTAGTCAAAAACACCCTTAGTCAGTTGACATGCATTAAGAACACCTACTTTAACTGCCGTCTAATCACCGCCAGAACGGATATAATCAACATCCTTACGATAATATTATATTGAAACAGTGTACACTCTGTAAGCAGACAAAACATATGCCAAAATTGAGAAACAAGAGTTCACATATGCCTTTTAGGCAATCTTCATGGTAAGACAGTCTAATAAAAAGTAGGAACGTGTAAAAATCAGTTCCGATTTTACCTTTTCCTTTTAATTCAACTTTACAATATTCAAAAACATTCAGAGCCATATTTTAAAAAGTGAAGATGACACATGACTTCATCTTTTTATTTATGCATTTAAAGAAAACACACTTTCAAAAAACAATACGTCATTATGTTTCTCATTCACCAATTTTCTCAGATATCTCTCATTTTTTCCATCCCCATTTCACAACGACAGCGGATATAATATCAAGTTCATCGGATACAGCCCTCATTGTGCCTGAGTAGCATCTTTGTCTTTGCTAATTTCTAATATTGTAAATCCTCTCCTCTTAATATAATTCCCCAAATTATATTGACTCCTTTCTTAAATGATTATCCACCTGCCAATTTTACATATAATAGACAAAGGAATGCTTTTTATGGATTCATCATAAAATCCTTGAAAATATTTCAGCACCCTAAATTAAAAATATCTTTATAAATCAAAACATTATAAATAATATAATAATCACTCTGAAATACGCGTTTTGAAACAATAACGTACAAACTCTTCAGACTTTTCAAAAAAATGAAAGAAGTCCAACCTAAAAGCATATTAAAGATATGCAAAGTCATACTCTCGTAAAAATGCTATAACACAAGATGAATAGATAATGAGAAAAGCCACAAGTACAACTTGTAGCTTTTTGAAAGATTAATCAAAAACAGGAACAACACTAGAAATGATAACGCAATCCACCTGAAAAACTCGTTCCAGAAAAACCAGCTTTCGTTAGTTTGTGCTGATAAACCAAATCGCCGTAAAGCGCAAAATTTTGAGATAATTGGGCATTAAAACCTAATCCAGTTTCTAACGAAGAACCAAAAGCACCTAGCTGAAAAGCGTCTTTAAAATGCACAAATTGTTTTCCTTCAAAACCATGAGCAAGATGAAGCTTGCCATAGAAAGAAACAACCTGAGCCTCATCAGTAGCAACCAGCCTCTTTGTTAAACGCCCTCCAACACGCCCTACCCACTGATGAAGCTTTCCTAAATCAATATCAAAGCCATCCACATCACGCACCTTATTAAATTGAAGATATTGATAAACAACCTGAACTTGCGGATCAAAAACAAAACCGTCTTCCCCCACCATAAACGTTTTACCAGCAGTCAATGAAGCACTTAAAGGGAAACCCTTTAATGTTGCCGTCTTGCCACGTGCAGTTGTTAGAACATCACCTTTAAACAAGCCGTAAGACACAAGACCATCAACGTAAAAACCTGCATCATGCTGCATACCACCATATGCCGTAACTGACCATTTATCAAATGTACTTTTTTGACTCTGCTCAACATTCAAAGGTTGCAAAGAAAATCTCTCGTAAGCCCCGATAACTCCAAAAGAAGTGGAACCATACATATTTTCGATTGCTTTCAGCAAAACACCTGCCTCTAGTGCATTATAATCAAACTCGCCGCCATAACCATATTCAAGCGTGGAAAGATTTGAAGTATAACGATGATTGCCGCCATAACCGCTCACAAAAAAGAGAGGGTTTTCACGACTTTCTAATAAGCCCCCAGAAGTAATTCGCAAAGCTTCTAACCGCTTATTTTGATTGTTAACATTCATCAAACCAATATGACGTAAGGCATTAGGCAAAAGGAGATAAGTCGGAACCTGCGGAACAACAGCCTTAACGCCCGGCTTAGGACGAGGATGAGGCTCCGGAGCTGGTTCTGGAGAAGGCTCTGGTCCCGGAATTGGCTTAGGAGCAGGATCTGGTTTAGGTTGAACATCAGAATCTATAGACCTACTTTCAAGGCGGAAATCCCAAAAATCTCCACTCCCTTCAACTAATCTCTGATCCATACTTGCTTTTCCAAACTCAGATTCTGGACCATAACTATAAAGCTTATACTGATAAGGTAATTCGTTTAAGGCTACATAACCACCTTCCAACTGAAAAGAATCTTGCTTTGCTTGTCCAGAAACCTGAATGATTGAAATACCTTCAGCATTCCCCCCCTTTCCCGTATATCCTCCTGGACTTCCTGCAACACCATGCACACGGAGCATTGTTTTTCCTGAAACATCACCATGAATTAAAACACGATCAGTCTTTTGATTAACAAGAGCACCACCCCTATTCAGATATGTATTAAGAGAAATAGAGGCACCACCCTGTGCTCTATAAACTTCACCCTTTCCCTTTCCCACACGAAGGGTTTGATAATCATCAACAGAAGAAGATTCGTGTCTTTTAAAATTAATAGAGCTCTCATCCATAAGACTAACGAGTGAAATAGAAGAATCATGTGCAGCCTCGTGTTGATCTTTTTGCAGCGGTTGTTGTAAAATCCATGTAGAACGACCTCCCAAATAAAGTTCGGCATTAGAGTCTTTATCAACGTGTGTGCGACCTTCAAGCGTAGAAGCATCAGCCAAAACGATCACAGATGCCCCTTTCTCAGCTTTTAATAAAAAATTCCCTGAACGAAGAGTGCTTTTCATCAAACTCACCGCACCAGAAATAACATTGCTGCCATAAAGAGCCGTATCGTCTTCAACAGAAAACTCTGTTGTATCCAAATTAACAACTTCCAATCGTGGTGGAGCTTTTTCTTCCTCTAATGAAATCTCTTCTTTTTTATCCCCACCTTCACTCCATGGCTTCTCTCCCCGAAAATAGATACCATAAGATCCCTTACCCTTTACTGTAACAGAAGAAGACTTAAAGTTAGCCTCGGTCACATAAAAGTTATTCGATAAATCTTCAGTTTCATCTTTTGAGTCAGAACGTTCTGGTACAACACTAAAAGGCTTGACGGGATTTTCTAATAATATACCATGTGCATCCTCAACCTTAATAGCCCCCCCTGTAAACTCAACACGTCCCCCTTCATCCATTAAAAAAGCTGCATCATTTTTGCCTTTGTGGCCCTTTCCAGTAAGAGTGACACCATCGAGAATCACCGTCCCTCCCAACATCGCAGAAATCCCATGACTGTTGGTAAAGTTAACCTCCCCACCTTCCACCCAGATATCTGCACCGCTATAACTGGAAAGACTTACCTTCCCATCACGCGTATTAACTTTTGTATCCTTTAAAATAACCAATGAATTCCCCACGGCTTCAACAGCCCTATCACTGTCCTCTATAATCCCCTGCTGTATCTCAATTATCCCATTATGAGCGAAAAGAGCTAACTTTGTATTTTTAAGCGTCGATTTTTTCAAAACAATCTTTCCATCATCGAATACAGCCACACCACGCAAAAAAGATTTATCAGGAACTTCACTGCTAACAGTTACATTCTCTCCATCAACTCTGGTCCCTATTCCCTTCACCGTTATAGCAGTGGGATTAGCAGGGTAGTTGGAAACATTTGCACTCGTAATTGTATAAGATTTATTATCAATTTTAGGATCTATCCCGCAATTATCACATACATAATACAACCCACTATAGTAATAAAAACCAGGATTCACTCCTCTTCCATCAGAGTCTGCATCTTTAACAGAGTTATCTACATTTTTCTGATATCCATTCCATCCATCCACTCCACTAAGCTTACGATAATTATTTCCTCCACGAATACCCTCATCGTTATTGCCAACATTAATCATATTAGAAGGGTAATAATTATCCCCACTCTCTCCACTAAGAGGAAGCTTATGCTTATTACTCCCGCTAAGCTGAGGAGAAGAATTAGCAGAGACAACTGGGATAACCTTTATAACATAACGATTACTATCCTTCCCCTCTGTAGCCGCATAAACTTCTCTTCCACTTTGGAACAAAGAGAGGATAGCGGTTGTACAAGCACATAAACATACATGATTTCTAAAAACTTTAATCATAGTTCCCTCGAAACTTTCCTTCCCCTCTCATTAAAAACAAAAGCACTTACAAAACACCCCATTGCACACCTCAAAAATACGAAAAGTGTAACAAAAGAACATGCCTCATGCTCATCTGAACTGTGTAATGAATTATCCCAATAAATTTGGCAAAAGCTCTACGCCAAAACCACCTATAAGAGAACAATTACAGAAACACACTTTATGAGTGTATAATGCATTCTGTATTTCGTGTAAAGAAAAAATAAAACCAGTGCGTGTAATTAATTAAAAACACAATCAAACCTTGTGAGCTTTAAAAATTAATCCACAAGGAGATGAATGAAACAATGACTTAAATCAGTAGAAAACAAACTCTCAAAAACGAGCTTTAGAAAACATCAAATATTATATTAGATAATATCAATACAGTACCAAAAAGGATAACGTAACGTATACCGGTCTGCTGAACGCTTAAAAAGCCGATAAAAGCGAAGCACTCTATCGCATCAGTAGCAGCATAAATTTTAAGAAAATTCGCTTTAGCGGAGAAAAGTGCTCTCATGCATAAAACAAACTATGTCTTTTTTGCTTAATAAAGAAGACGAGATTTTTTAAGAACAACACAAGTTGTTATAAAGAAAAAAGGCAGCACAATGTGCTGCCTTTTCTAATAAGGTACATAGTGTACCTTATATTAAAACTGATAACGTACTCCTCCAGAAAAACTTGTTCCCGAAAAACCAGCCTTATTAAGCTTATGTTGATAGAGAATATCAGCATGCAGAGAGAACTGTGGCAACAATTTGGCATTAAAACCTAATCCAGCCTCTATAGAAGAACCAAAAGCTCCTAACTTGAAAGCATCATTGAAATGCACAGACTGTTTTCCTTCAAAACCATGAGCAAGATAAAGCTTACCATAGAAAGCAACAGCATTCACGCCTTCAGAACCTGTAGGAATCTTGGTTAAGCGTCCACCAACACGCGCTACCCACTGATTAAGGTTACCCATTTCAATATCAAAATTGTCGATATCACGGGCTTTATTAAACTGGAGATGTTGATACACAACCTGAACCTGCGGATCAAAAACAAAGCCCTTATATCCTGTCATAATTGTCTGACCACCAGCTAAAGAAATACTTAAAGGATTACCTTTTAATGTTGCTGTTTTACCCCGTGCAAGGGTGAGAACATCACCTTTGAACAGACCATAGGATAAAAGACCGTCGACATAGAAGCCAACATTATGCTGCATGCTACCATATACCGTAGCAGTCCATTTATCAAATGCACTCTTCTGACTGTACTCAACATTCACAGGCTGCAGAGAAAGTTTTCCATAAGTTCCCATAACGCCAAAGGATATAGCACTGTCAGCATTTTCAATAGTTTGCAGCAAAACACCTGCCTCTACACCATTATAACTAAGATCACCTCCGTAACCATATTCAAGTGCGGACAGATCTGAAGCATAACGGTAATTTCCACCATAGCCGCGCAAGTATAAAGCGGGATTTTCACGAACCTCTACCATTCCTGTAGAAGTCATCCGCAACGTCTCCAATTGCTTATTTTGATTGCTAATATCCATTAAACCAGCGTGGAATACACTATTAGGCAAGCTGAGATAAGTTGGAACCTGTGGAACAACAGACCTTACAAATTGTTCAGGAAGGGCAGCAGATCCAACAGACTTAACATACTGATTTTCTAAACGGAAATTCCAAAATTCTCCACCATCCTTAACAAATTTCTGCTGAACATGCTCCTGTTTCGAAGTCGCTTCTGGAGCATAAGCACGAAGGGTGTATTTGTAAGGTGAGTTTCTCAGTGCAACATAATTGCCATCGAGTTGGAAAGAGTCTTTCTTCGCTTGACCATAGACCTGAATAATTGAAACAGTATGAGCAATCTTGGCATTCGCTTTACCATCTCCTACATTGCCCGCATCACCTCGTACATGTATTTTTGTTTTTCCAGAAACATCACCATGAATGACAAGCCGATCAGTGACTTGCTGATCACTCGGATCACGAGGATTTAAACGTGCATTGAGATGAATTACAGCATTACCCTGTGCCGCATAAACAGTTCCTTTCCCATTTCCAATATGGAGAGTCTGATATTTTCCTTCAGATTCCGAAGGTGCAAAATCAATAGCACTATTTACAAGACTTACAGAAGAAATGCATGAATCCGCACATCCTGAATCTAGAGTCCCCAAATTCCTCTGTGCACTTCTTTTTAGAATCCACTGTGAATTATTAACCAAGTCTAATTTTGCATAAGAATTTTTATCAACGCGAACACCGCCTGTAACAATAGAATTATCAACTGAAACCAATATGTTCGAATCATTCTCAGCTTTTAATAACAAGTCACCAGCAAGAGTTGTTTTATTTTCTAATGAAACACGACCACCAGAATTATTACCATAGATAGCTATACCATTTGCAACTTCAAAATCAGTTTTTTTCAACGAAACTGTCCCTGTTATGCCTATAGGCGTTTTTTCCTGTTTGGACACAGTACTCCGCTTAACAACATTTGTTTTCTCAGTTGTTAAATCCTGACTTCGATTTTGTTGACTCGCTTCCTTCTGTGTTCCCCCATCAAAATATATACCGTAGACTCCGTCACCTTCCACTTTAACAGTAGAAGACTCGATATTTACGTGATTCATAGTAGGACGAACGTCAGAGGATCTCCTTCTCCTAGAAGAACCCGTCTCAACCACATTATCACCAGACTTTATAATCCACAAAGCATGAGCATCAGTAACAACATTTCCGTTCTTAAAATCAACAGAAGCATTATCACTCACCAGAAAAGCTGCACGTCCAAATTTCTCTGTAGAATTCGACTTTCCTGCTTCCTTTTTCGCAGTAATATTAACTTTGTTTAATCTTACACGTCCCCTAGCTTCTGATCTCACAGCCACTCCATTTGTCAGCATAATCGTTCCAGAGTCCATAGTTACCTCACCAGCCTGACTCGCCAGACCAGCCACAGCTAAATCCCCCGTTACGTTAATTTTTGTATCCTTTAAATTAACAGATGATCCAGAACTCGCCAAAGCGCCCACATAAAGCGCATTGACTGTTCCAGCATGCATTGTAACCTTCCCGCCACTTTGCGCTTCAAGCCCAATCACAGAAGAGGTAATTGTTGATTTATTATCCAAAACAACTTCTGCCCCCTCTTCTGCAAGCACAGCACTCACGGCATATATTTCATTAAAATCAACATTATTTTTGCTATCAGAAAAATCCGCACCACTAATTGTGGCTCCCTCTAACTTAATAACCGTATCCTGATTTTTTGCATGCATAGGATGCTGAGTTTTATCACTTACCTTCAGTGTCTTCCCTGTTATTGTCCGCGATTTACCATCTCTACACAAATAAGTAGTCTGTGATCCCTTCTCACCATTATTCATATCATCACATGTAGAAGAAACCGTTTCCTTAGAAGAAACATCTCCATTACCAGTACGACTAAGCATAAGAACACGCCCAACAGCTCTAGAAGATACAGCAGATGTCTCAGAAACCACAGGAGAAGAAGCATTCGCAGAAGCCCCATTAGAAGATATAACAGCTATCTCAGAAACCACAGAAGTAGAAGGCTGCATAGCAGAAGCTCCATTAGATATAGCAGGTATCTCAGGAGCAGAAGGCTTCATAGCAGAAACTCCATTAGAAGATATAGCAGATATCTCAGAAGTAGAAGGCTGCACAGCAGAAGCTCCATTAGATATAGCAGATATCTCAGAAGTAGAAGGCTTCATAGCAGAAACTCCATTAGAAGATATAACAGCTACCTCAGAAACAACAGGAACAGAAGCATTCATAGCAGCCTTCATAGCAGCAGCTGATTTTATAGGTGATGGCCTCTTAGATACAATATGATCCCCAGGTGTTACAAAAATTTCATCGGCAGATATTACAGGTCCTCTACCTGTATCAGATCTCCCACTTAAATTAACTCTTGGAGGTACTAAAGGTGCCAAATTTCTGGATAAAGAAGGAGTAACAGATGATGGAGATGGAGTAACAGGTAAAAAGGTATGCACTACAACCTCAGATGTTTCAGATTCCGTAAAATCTTCGTCATCATCATCTTCATAAAATTCGTCAGATGTTTCAGATCTCAAAAGTGAATTGCCTTGAACAGAGACTACAGATGCAGATTCCCCAGATACAGGAGGAGTTATGGATTCACTATTTACTTCACCAGCACCAGTGTCAGCATTAGTATTTATTGCAGTTTCAGTAGAAGCATCAGTAGAATCAACTGCAACAAGTGGCTTAGCCTTAAAAATAGGTTGAAAATTAGCAGTAGCAGTATAAGCAGAAACGAGAGGTATAAAATATTCATTTTCTAAACGAAAATCCCAAACACTTCTACTATTTTTAAGTAATGTCTTATCAAAATACTGCATTTTCGGAGGAGTAGTTGGACCATAAGCACGAAGAACATACTTATAAGGTAACCCTTCTCGTGTAATATAATCACCTTTCAGCTTAAAAGAATCCCTCTCTGCATTTCCAAAAACCTGAATAATTGAAATGCTATGAGGTGTATCCTGACTTTGTGATATACCATCAGAAGTATCATTCACAACTACCATTGTTTTTCCAGAAACATCACCATGAATCAACAATCTGTCAGATATTTGAGAATTTTCTGTATTGCTAGGCATCAAATTTGCATTGAAGTAAATTGTAGCACCAGAAGCGGCAGAAGCAGCACTATAAACTGTTCCATCCCCATCTCCTATGCGAAGGGTTCGATACTCAATATCTTTATTAGATGTATTTTCATTTTTCAAAGAAGTAAAAAATCTAACATTACTATCTACAAGATTCATAGACGAAAGACATGAATCTACACAACCCGTATTTGAATTTTCCAAACTATTATGCAGATTCTTTGTTAAATACCACTCTGATCCCCCAGATAGAAAAAGCCTAGCTTGAGATTTTTTATCAACGTGAGCTCCCCCCATGACGACAGAGTCTTCAACAAAAACCGACAAATGCGACCCCTCTTCAGCTTTCAACACTAAATCACCCGAAAGAGTTGAGTCATCTTTTACAACGACGTACCCATCCAAACTGTTACCATAAATGACCACACCATTAGGAACTCTGAAAACCGTATTTTTCAAAAGAACTGCATACAAACTATCTCCATCATCTTTTATTCCACCCTCTCCTAGATTTTGACCTACATTTTGATCACTTTCTTGTCTCACACTCGTTTGATCATTTTTTCTCCTCACATTCGAAGGTATATCACCAAAAAATACACCATAAGACTTACCTTCCACTTTAACGGTTGAATTTTGAATATCAGAAACTATTAAGTTGACAACCCTAGAGTTTGCATCTGGTTTAGACGCCACCACTGCAGAATCTCCAGCGCCAGCTCCAGATGGTGCACTAGTACTTCTAGAATCTGCACCGCTTCCTAAAAAATTCTCTATAGGGAATAAAGCCTCAAAATACGTGGAACTAATATTATTAAGGACAGCGCCATCTCTAGTTTCAATAGAGATGACCTCACCAATGAAAGAATCACTATCAGCCTCAGAATCCTGTTGCGTATCATCGCCATCCTCACTCTCCGCTTCTACTCCATTAGAAGCTCCAGAGACTCTATTAGAAGCTACAGAGATATTATTCTTAAAGCTATCACTTACCAAAAATGCAATAGTATTAGGAGCTCTAAGTTTTCCATTTTTAAAGGAAATAGTACCTCCAAGTGACAATAAACCTATATTCGTCTCCGAAGTACCAACTTCTGTAGTTTTTGGTTCCTCAGCAACATTGATAACCGTCCCGTCTAGTAGAACAGTCCCCTCTTTTGTAGAGATAACTCCTATTCCACCCTCTTTCACGGTAATTGCTCCAGACCTCATCTCGATAACGGATGGACCCAAACTAACTAAACCGATTCTTTTAACATTAATATCTACATTCTCTAAAACAATCCACCCATTATCACTAGCAAGAGCACCTATATACGCATCTCTGATTCCTCCCCCCACCATTGTGATCTTTCCAGTCTCTTCAGCCCGAAGCCCAATAAAAAAACCCTGAATATTTGAGTTTTTCAATTTAACCTCCGCACCCATATTTGAAGCAGAATCTCCGACATATACACCAACATAAAGCGGATCATGAATATATAAACTACCTATGTTCTCTATACCTACTTTATAATCCTGTATACCTACTGCAGATAAACTTTCAGAAAGTTCTTTCCCAATATTCATACTTTCAATGGATACTTCGTCCAAATTAACAACTACTTTCCCATCATCAAGGGGAGATTCCACATTTACAGCGCTCTCACCTTGATCCGCTATAATAGTCCCCCCTATTAGAGCATATACTCCCGACTGATCACAGGAAATAGATCCATATATTCGCTGATCACCATTAAGTAAATCAGCCAATCCTTTACCTGCCTCCACAGAATCTATAAATTCTAGAGCCCCAACACCATCACCAACCGGTGTAGATACACTCACACCAGGCACAAAAAGACCTGCTCTATCAGGTGTTAAAGAATTCAATACAAAACTTGATATACCTGGCATACCAATAAGACCATCTGCACTCGCTTTTTGTACTCTTAGCGCCTCTTCCCCCACTGGAAAATATGTTTCAGCTAAACTATCTTTTTTCGGAATATTAAATAATGTCCAAGTATCTACATTTCTTGGAACATCTAGTAATCTAACTAACTCTCCACCTACTCCACTTGGCACACCTGCATGCCCCTCACGTGCTTTCTTCCCACTTGCTATTGCTGTTTTTGCTTCTTTTGCCTCCACATTTTCTGCTCTTGTTGCTCTTGCCATCCTAGTAGATACACCGCCTGTACCTGGAACACCTGGCATACTATTCAAAGCACCATTTGATATAGTACCTGGACCAACACCTGGAATAGCAGGCAGATTCGTTGTATCTGCCCCACTCGCAACACCTGATATAGCCTTTGGTCTTTGTTGACTTACAGTGTTTAATCCTCCTCCTGCTATATTACCTGATAATAAAGTATCTTGTACAAGAGCTAATGAGCCACTGGAGCCAGCTGGTACACCTGCTTGCGGCACATTTACTACTGTTTCCATCCTAGTAGATAAGACGCCTGAACTAGGAGTAGATAGGACACCTGAACCTGGGACCCCTGGCACAGCACCTGTACCACTCGCAACGCCAGGTACTGCACCTGCACCACTCGCAACACGAACACTACTATCTGCAACATTCCGTATCATGCCAGGAACAAAAATATTATTCTTTCTAGAATGACAAGCACTAATAGGTCGAATATGATTTAAAACAGGCACAATCTGAGCCTGAGGCTGAGGCTGAGGCTGAGGCTGAGGCTGAGCAGAACCACTACCAACAGGATTACCGACTCTAGGTTCTGCTCTTCCAGAAACCTCCACTCCTCCGGGTGGTGTTATAGCCCCTGTGCTCGACCCTCCAATGAAAGAGGTAAATGATGATAATGAAGGAAGGAATGATGAGAACCAACCATTCCCCATAGAAACATCTACACCTTGTAAAAAGAAGAAAGCACTTGTTGTCAGTGCGTACAAACGTGTACGCTTTTTAAATACATTGATCATATGTCAAACTTTCTAAATAATGTTGCAAAAACACTAGAATTAAGTGAAAATGAGGTAAGTGAACGATTTGTAACATATGTAAGTCAACTTTACAACATAGTGTTATTTATTTACGCTTCATTTTGTGCATAAAAATACCAAAGTTAAGTTTTTAAGTGCACAAACCCTTGTAATATTAGATAAAAGGATAAAATCACGATGATAAAATATATGAAATGGATGACTTCTGTTTTACTGGTTGCAATTAGTTTTGCAACGATTTTGTGGACGCATACGAGTATTGCAAATACGAGTACCCAGACAAATATAACAATTGATCATGTTTCAGGCACGACTTCTGTTCCCACTTCTCCGCAAAAGGTTGTTGTGTTTGATCTTGCCTCGCTAGATAATATGAATCGCCTTGGTATCCAAGCAGTTATCGGCCTTCCTGAAGGAAAAAAACCTTCCTATCTGCAACAATTTGACGATGCAAAATATGAAAGAATTGGAACCGTTTTTGAGCCAGATTATGAAAAAATTGCCACTCTTCAACCCGATTTGATTATTATTTCCTCCAGAACTCAAGCAAAATATAAAGACTTATCCAAAATAGCCCCAACAATTGATCTAACCGTAGAAAACGAAAATTCTCTTGAAGATATAAAACGAAATGTGTCTATCCTTGGAAAAATTTTTGGTAAAACACAAGAAGCAGAAAAGGAAATTGCAAAAATCAATGAAGCTTTTGCTGAAGTCCGTAAAAATACCCAAGGAAAAGGCACCGGGCTCATACTCATGACCTCTGGTGGAAAAATCAGTGCTTTCGGACCAAAATCACGTTTCGATATTTTTCACTCCGCTTTTGGAATTGCCCCTGCAACCGATAAACTTACCGTGCAAAAACATGGACAACTCATTTCTCCTGAATTTATTCTTGAAACCAATCCTGATTGGTTGTTGGTGATTGATCGCGATGCAGCCATTGGACGGGAAGGACAATCCGCAGCACAATTGCTCAACAATGAGCTTGTTCACCGCACAACAGCAAGCAAAAAAAATCAAATTATTTATTTGGACTCTTGGAGCTGGTATCGTGCAAATGGTGGTTTAACGGCGCTCATTGAAACCGCACAGCAGATCAATGAAGCCTTTACAAAGAGCAAATAAGCGCACGAAAGAGCTTGCTTGCTATATAAATAAAATTTAAAAGCAGAGGTTGTTTATTAAGCAGTCTTTGCTTTTTGTAGATTTTGTTAGAAAATGATTTAACGTGAAGAATTACTGGATAACCATAACACTTCTAATTTTCCTGTCTATCCTCAGCATTTTTGTTGGTTATTCTGATGTCACACCTTCTAACCTTTTCGCAGCCGATCCCCATGCGTGGCTTATTTTTTGGCAAACACGTCTTCCTCGTACCATTGCAATCCTTTTAGTAGGCGCAGCACTTGCACTTTCAGGCATGATTATGCAACTATTAACACGCAATCGCTTTGTCGAACCATCAACCACTGGAACCATTGAATCTGCTTCCCTTGGCATTCTTTTTATTATGATTTTTTGGCCCGATATTCCTGTTTTAGGAAAAATGGTCGTTGCGACAATTTTTGCCATGGTAGGCACTTTACTTTTTATGTTTTTATTGCGACGCATTCCTCTAAAATCTGCTCTCATTGTACCCCTTACAGGGATTATGCTAAGCTATATTATTGGCTCTTTAACCAATGCCATTGCAGATTATGAAATGTTACTTCCTTCTCTTCAAGCTTACTTATTTGGCAGTTTTTCGATGGTTCTTGAAGGAAAATATGAGCTCTTATGGCTATCCCTTCCCCTTTGTATTCTGGCCTATTGTACTGCTGATCGCTTTACGGTTGCAAGTTTGGGAGAAGATTTAACCAATAACCTTGGATTGAATTATCGTGTTGTCATGTTTTTTGGTCTTTTTATTGTCGCCTCAATCACTGCTGTTGTTGTCTGTACCATTGGCCGTATTCCTTTTGTTGGGTTGATTATTCCAAATATTGTTTCAAGTTTCATGGGAGATAATATGCGCTATACCGCTCCTTGGGTGGCCATCAGCGGTGCAGGATTGGTCTTAATTTGTGATCTTTTAGGACGAATCATTCATCCCTCTCTTGAAATTCCCATCAGCACCATAATGGGTGTAATCGGTAGTTTTATTTTTATGATACTGCTTTTACGCTGGAGAAAGCGTCTTGGATAGAAGAAGAAAAACAATATGTGTACTAACAACACTTATCATCATAGCATGCACTGTCATTAGTCTTTACATGACGTGGAACATCAATGTTTATACATGGAAATTTCGTCTTACAAAACTTTCCTCTTTGCTTCTTATTGCCTATGCAATAAGCGTTTCCACGGTTTTATTTCAAACAATCGTTAATAACCGTCTTCTTACTCCTTCAATTATGGGATTTGATCAGCTTTATATTTTAATAAAGACTGCCCTAATGTATTTTGTAGGCTCTCTTTCTTTGCCCTTTTTGAATGAAGAAGGACAGCTCGTTCTTGAAGCCCTCATTCTTATTCTTTTTTCAATAAGCCTTTTTCGCTGGCTCTTTTCAGGAAGCCTAAAAGGACTTCATTTGACGCTTTTAATCGGTGTTGTTTTAGGCGGATTTTTTTTCAGTTTACGGATGTTTATGCAATTGCAACTAAATCCAGACCAAATGATGAATTTAACCGATATTATGTTTGCAAATTTTAATAAATTCAATACACCGTTAATAGGCTTTGCCACAATCATTGTCTTCATTGTGAGTCTGATTGGATGGCATTCCCGTCATCTTCTTGATATCTTGGCTTTAGGACGTGAAAATACCCTCAATCTTGGCGTTAATTACCACAAAAGTGCAACAGCTGTCCTTATTTTTATTTCCATTCTCGTATCCATTTCCACCGCATTAGTAGGCCCCGTCACCTTTTTTGGACTGTTAGTTGCCAACCTTTCCTATGAACTTTCTCCTCAAGCAAAACACAGTGTTGTTGTGCCGATTGCAATATTGTTAGCGATTATTTGTTTGGTGGGGGGACAATTTATTTTAGAACAAATTTTTCATATGGCAGGGCGTTTAAGTTTTATCATTGAGTTTTGTGGGGGTATTGTTTTCTTAATGTTACTGATGAAGGGAAAACTAAAATGATTGAGATCAATCATCTTTCCAAGGCTTACGGAGCACGATTGATTATCGATAATTTATGCCTTCATCTTCCAAAAGGGGGGATTATTTCTCTTATTGGGCCCAATGGTTCGGGAAAGTCAACTCTTTTAATGCTGATAAGACGTCTTTTGCCACACCATAATGGTACAATTCATATCGACGGCTTTGATATTGATAAAATGCCCCACGATATTTTGGCTCAAAAACTCTCAATTCTGCGTCAAGAAAATCCTTTGTCTTTTCGCTTAACCGTGTACGATTTAGTAAGTTTCGGACGCTATCCTTATTCAAAAGGCTGGTATACACATGAAGATAAACAATTTATCGACAGTGCGCTACGCTATCTCGGCTTACAAGATTTAAAAGACCGTTTTTTAGATGAGCTTTCTGGCGGTCAGCGTCAACGCGCTTTTATAGCCATGGTTATCTGCCAAGACACTGATTATCTTCTTTTAGATGAACCATTAAACAATCTGGATATGAAACATGCGGTTTCTATGATGAAGCAATTACGCCGCACAGCTGATGAACTGAAAAAAACCATTCTTATTGTTATGCACGATATTAATTTTGCCTCATCTTACTCAGATATGATTGTTGCATTGAAAAATGGGAAAGCGGCCTATTGTGGGACTCCAAAAGAAATTATGCAACCAAAAATTCTTAAAGACATTTATGATGTCGATATTCAAATCAAAACAATTAATGACATCCCTATCGCTCTTTATTATCGATAATCATAAAGATTTTTTGCGCTTGCATGCACTATAGAATCTACTAGGGATAGTAAAATTGGCTTATTGGGGAATAGTTTAATGGTAGAACAGCGGACTTTGACTTCGTCAATCTTGGTTCGAATCCAAGTTCCCCAGCCAGTATTTAATGATTGTAGCTTGTCATCGGGTTTTGTATAATTTGAAAGCAGGTTTTGCATCAATTTATTTTTTTCAAAGGATCTTCAAAAACTTTCAAGGGTTATTTAAAATCCCTTTAATGCATATTTTCTCTTCCTCTAAAAATTGCAATTTGAGATGATAAGCTCTTGAGCAGGTGCGGATTCTTTGAACCACATGTATAAGATGTGGCAACCCCTTTTATCTTAAATTGGCTAAATATTTTTCGGATCTGAGACACATCATTGAGAGAGAAGAATTTTTCTCTTGCGCAAGCAAAGCAAACATTGTCTGGTAATCCTCGCGCAAATAAATCCTTTCCATAGTAATACACGTATATCTGGCTCTGTTTATGGGAAAGCCTTATCTAATAGCTATAAACCTATCTAAAGAGAGAATTCAAAAAAGAAAGCCGAGCCAAATGATATGACGCGGCTTTCAGATATTGATTATAAGATTCAAATGAATCATCCACAATGGAGTAATAAATTCATATATACAAAACGTATCATATTGCAAGTGCTCTATTTAGAAATATGAAAACTTATCAAAAGAAACGTAAATGATAGCTATGATTTTGATATCATTCATTAGCATTATAGAATCTATAAACGCTTGGTAACTTTATCAATCCAATCAAAAGAAAATGCATCTTAAATGAATGTTTTCTCAATAAGGCTTTCATAAGTATCTTTTCATTTTGCACTCAAATGTAACTTCTTTGCAAATTAACCAGCTCAAATTTGAGTTGGCAAAATTAACCAATCCAATTTTGGAGGCGTTATCTTTAGAATAGCCATCTTTAAACATTATAGCTTTTGACTCAAAATTGAATAAAATCCCATACCTTAGATGTTACAATGGTTTTGAATTTTGCTGCCTCATCTTTTTTTCAATAGGTGCCCCCCAAATTTTGAGAGAGCTCATTTGGTTTCGTATTTTTAAACTGTAACTTTTAAAACGTTTTTTTCTCGCTTGCTTGCGTTATAGCATTAAAAGGCTTTCAATTTCATAAGACATAACATTGTGATTTTCATTCTATATTGTGATGATAGTATCTATATAATGCCTGCCTATCATTTACTAACTTTTTAGTAAGCGTTTTTAAAAACGTATCATAAAATTTATGATACGTTATGAATGATAACCGCTTTTCATTTCATTTGAATGCACCCATGCGTTATAGTATTTGCATCATGATTTGCTTTTTATAGTCTATACATCCATGGCAATTTTATATAAAAAATGATCAATTCAAACATGCATAAAAGTATGGATTCTTAAGTGGATTCATACAAAATAACTACACTTAATATATTGATTTTATTAGTTTTTATGTACAAAACCTTTTTAACTTCATAAAGATATCAATTTCCTTGTAAAAAATATTCCTCCCATTCCAATAAAAGGCTCAATATAAGTGCGATGAGGGATAGCTTCTATGATTTTACAAGTACTGATCACTGGCCATGCAATAACGCCGACTGATGTCCAAGCCAATTAGACCGCCTGTGGAAACAGGCAGGTTGTGGGGCTGAATATAGTGGAACAGCACCGAACGGATAAGCCACACGTCGTAAGTAAGCCTCTTAGCATACATAGCTTATAGGTTTTGGAAACAGACAATTATTATAATTCAGGTATTATAATTCAGACGATTAAAGATCGGATCTCAGGCTTTTTAATCCAGTGGACAAACACGAATAATGTGTCCGTCCGGATCTTTGATTAGAAAGGTACGTCCAAATACATCAGTATACGGTTCCTTCAAAACATTTATCTCAACAGTGGTTTGCTCTTTCCATTCCGCATAGAGCTTATCTACGTCCTCTCCAGTAGGCAACATAATGCCGATTTCTGAAAAACGAGGTGCATTTTCCTCAGGCGTATCGCCCCCAGACCAGAGAGCAAAGAGAGCGTCCCCCGAAGAAGCAAATGCAACATAGCGTGGCGAGGTAAACACAGGTTCTTTCTTGAAGATGAATTTGTAAAAAGCCGTAGAGTACTCTATGTTTGAAACGTATACCAACTGTAGGTTTGGGGTAACAGGATAAGTAGGAATATTACTCATAAATTCTCCATGATTTAGTAGCTGTTGCCTGACAGGCATATACCTATTAGAGAATATTTCAACAAGAGTTTGTGATGCCTCCATTCGCGGTGTGCTCTATTTACATGTTTTTATTCGCTTATTGCTATATGCTAAAATATTGAGACCGCCACTACGGGGATTATAATGATATCCCTATCGCTCTTTATTATCGATAATCTAAAGATTTTTTGCACTTGCCTACACTATAGAATCTGCTAGAAATGGTAAAATTGGCTTATTGGGGAATAGTTTAATGGTAGAACAGCGGACTCTGACTCCGTCAATCTTGGTTCGAATCCAAGTTCCCCAGCCAGTGTAGCTGTAGCTTGTGTAGCTGTAGCTTGCCTGTATGTAGCTTGCCTGTAGCTTGCCAGCAGGTTTTGTATATTTTGCCACTAGGTTTTGTACCAATTTATTTTTTTCAAAGAGTTTTTAAGGGGTTCTCAAAGGGTTTTCAAAGGCCTTTCAAAGATCATTTAAAGCCTCTTTTTCTTTTCTGCTCAAAATCGCAATTTGAGATGATCAATCATTGAGTTGGAATCGTATTATTTGAGAAGCAGCGTATATAAGATGGTATGACTTCTTTTAGCATAAATTGACTGATGATTTTTCTGTATCCTAAGCACATTATTCAGGACATTATTAAAAAGAGAAGCGTTTAAGGAATTCGGTCAACTTGACCAAATTGCTCTTCAGTATGCAATTGTGCAATGTTTGCACCATTGCTCCTTTTAGGAATTGAGTAGACATTAGCTTATTGCTGTACTCATGCAATTGGATCAACTTGATCCTATTTCTCGTTTTAGCAATTGGTGCAAGTTGCACCTATTCCTCATCACGACCGATCAAAGGGTCAAGTTGTCCCTTTGATTTTCTGTCTCTCAGAGGTTTCCTTTTCTCCTGCCTCTTTTCCCTTGTTTGGTGCCTCGAGTGTGATTTCTGTTGTGTATCCGCTTTGTTTTTCATAGCGGTGGGTGACGGTTGCGGCTTTCCATGGACCATTGATTTGCCCACGAAACCCTTGAAGGATGAGAGGTTGATCCGCCATGATTTCAGGGCGTCCCTCAAGGGTCAAAGAACCACTGCCTACAGCACGACACAACCTGTCCGACTCGGAAGCAGCAGCAGCTCGTGCTTCCTCCTCACAAGTGTAACAAGTCCGTAAACGCCGCACAGGACCGCTAAACCCTGTCTGATGTTTGACTTGGCATTGCTGCCCTTTTGAGCGATCAAAATAAGAAGCTTCAATGGTGCCATATTGCGTACGTGGCTCTAACGTAAATTCCCAGTTGGAACAGTCGTGCTTATGGATTGCTAATGCTGGTAAATTGTCACCGCTTAAAAATAAAAACTTATTGTCCTTGATCAAAAAACGTGCCCGCATGCGATCGGCAAGGCGGGTTAAAAAATCAACAGCCGATTGATCTGTACGAATCACATAAGGCAAAGTTTGTTGAGTGAACTGAGGACTGACCTTTGCTTGATAGCCATGGCGTTTGGCAAGTGTCTCCACAATCTCACCAACAGTTTTGTGATCAAAATGCTCACTCACCTGTTCTTTGAGCTCTTTACGCATCGAGGCACTTTTGCCACAAAGGCGCAAAATCTCTCCATCACTGCCACCACAACTTACAACCGATTCGACAACAAAACACCCCATAAATGCACTGATGCTGTTCTCATAACCAAAGATCACCTGTAGCGCACTATTGCTTGAGGGAACCTCTAAATCATTACCACTATCATCAAACTCTGCTTCAAATGTATCGGCTTCATTCCCGGCATGGTCCGTAATCGTTGCGGTTAAAAGACGCTGGTAAAAAACCTCATGAACAGGTTTGTCTCCCACCTTGACCACAATAAAAGGGTGTGTACGCATTAATCCCATAACCGCTTCACCATGCTTTGGGGATTAGACAACACAAATTCAGGCAAAATGACCTTTAAGCCCCGCGGTAAAAACACACCATATTTGGCAATCTCTGGATTAGCTTCCAGTGTGGCTTCTAAATAGCCTTTGAGTAAACCAGCTTGCCTCCGGTCTCTGAACACTGCCATGACATGGTGAAAGCAAAGGAGATCGAGGCTCATATCCTCTAGCTCTACAATAACATGCTTTTCTGGTATCTTCATAGAGTTTGTCCCACTTGGATTTGTCCCTCTTGGTATTGTCCTTGTGGTTTTCCGCCATTAAAAAAGGGCAAGAGCGTAATGGAATAGCGGATGCGTTGGGATTGACCAGAAAGACTGATATAGTCGTGGTCTTTATTGATCGTGGTGATTACTACGGGTCCATGAAGAAGGACACTATAGGTGGTATCATTGATCCAACGAAGCATCTGGACCGGCTTTGCTCTTCGGATAGTTGTAGTGATGGCATCAATGGCTACCCGATCACCAAATTCTTCTGGAAACCAAACTCCATGAATGGTCTTTGCATCATTGCCATAGCCGGTAAATTGCAAACTGGGTGCCTTGCCAAAACGCTCCATACAAACCCATGAGGCAGA
>NZ_JBHIOW010000014.1:0-37326 GCF_042195725.1 Bartonella sp. AP65SXKL | reverse complement strand
GATACACAAGTAGGAAAACGTCGTAAGAATAATAAAAATGATGCTCTTGAATTTGATAGCTCTGATCTTGCCTTGCCTGCTACCACGGATGCAAAAGAACTGGCTAGTAAAGCGAGTAAGGTTTCACATAATCTGATGACCGTGGTCTTTTCCACTTATCATTCAATCCAAGTGATTTCGGATGCACAAAAAGACCATGGTTTACCCGAATTTGATTTGATCATTTGTGATGAAGCGCATAGAACCACTGGGGCTTCATTGGGAACTGAAGACAATGAATCTGAATTTATCAAGGTTCATGATAACAACATCATTCGAGGCAAAAAACGCCTCTATATGACAGCAACGCCCAAGATCTTTACCGATGATGCCAAAAAGAAAGCCAATGAAATCAATGCCGTTCTAGCATCTATGGATGATGAAGAGCTCTATGGAAAAGAGCTTTATACCTATACTTTCTCAAAAGCCGTTCAGAATGAACTTTTAGCACCTTATAAGATTATTGTTTTGGGTGTTAATGAAGAGGAAGTAAGTCAATCCATTCAACATCTGATGACCGATGAAAATTATGAACTATTCTTGATGATAAAACCAAGATCATAGGTTGTTATCAAGCCCTTGCTAAAATAGATCTAAAAGTTGATCTAAGTGATGACCCCAATCCCATGCGGCGGGCTTTAGCATTTTGTAAAGATATCAAGACTTCTAAACGCATTCGTAAAACCTTCAATTCTGAAGAAATACAAGAAGAATTATTTAATCTTCATCAACTCTATAAAGATACCCCGCCTCTTCACTGTACCTTTGATCATATTGACGGAACACAAAGTGCCAAATCACGCAATAAAGCCCTTGATTGGCTTAAGGAAGATGCGGGGGAAAATAGTTGCCGTGTGCTCACCAATGTAAGATGTCTGTCTGAAGGGGTGGATGTACCCGCTCTTGATGCCATCATGTTTTTACACCCGCGTAAAAGTCATGTGGATGTGATACAGGCAGTGGGGCGTATCATGCGCCGTGCAAAGGGCAAGAAAAGAGGCTACATCATTTTACCCGTTGGGATCCCTGCTGGGGTTTCTGCTGAACATGCTTTACGATATAATAAGAGATACAAGGTGGTCTGGCAAGTCATCAATGCTTTGCTTGCTCATGATGAGAATTTTGAAATCACCCTTAACCAGATGATTTTAGGGCAAGACGTTAGTGATGTTTTGGAGATTGTCGCCTTAAAGAGCATGACCGCGGTTGAGGATAAACTTCATATCCATGAAAAATCAGAACATATGGGACTTGAGATTGGAAAAGCCGCTCATGAACCACAAACTATTCATAGTGTAACAGGAAGATTACCTTTTTATAAAGAGTTTCCCAATGCTCTGAAAACCCTTATTGCGAAGAAATTTGCTATTGCGGATTATTGGGAAAATTGGGCGGGTAATGTTGCTGAGATTGCACAAAACCATATCACACGCCTTCAAACTCTGCTTTCTGATCAAACAAGCGGAGCTTATCATGCCTTTGATGCGTTTTATAAGGAATTAAAAAACAACTTAAACAGTGAGATAAAGCAAGAAGAAGCGATTGAGATGTTAGCGCAACATCTTGTAACGCGTCCCGTGTTTGAAGCTTTGTTTGAAGGCAATGAATTTGTGCAAAACAATGCCATTTCGCAAGCAATGGAAAAAATCTTAACAGAACTCGATAAAACCAATATTGAAGAGAAAACGAAAGATCTTGATAAATTTTACAACAGTGTCACGTTCTGTACAGCAGAGATTACCGAAACTCATGCAAAACAGAATCTTATTATAAACCTTTATGAAAGTTTTTTTGTAGTGTAGCTGCAAGAATTTGTTTAACTCTTTATTTGAAGAAAAAAGAGTAAACTCTATAGGAATCAAAATTCCAAAATATTGCTTATTTTGTTAAATCTGATTTTTAGAACGTGGGTTAGGAATATTCTGAAAGTCGTTTTCAGAATCAATCACTTCTGGGTTATAAGGACTATTTTCTCCCGTTAAAACATAAATCCAATAGCAGATCTTCGAGTTCACAGAAAACTTTTCGATTATTAAGGTAGCACATTGATTATCACAGTTAAAATCGTATCTCCCTTCCTCTAAAAATTTATCAGCATCATTGATATTAACTAATTCTGAGGCTGGATCTATTTTATATTTATAAGAAAGGAAGTTAATGGTATTCATAAAGTTAACATAATTACAATGTCTATGTCTTATCAGATGGCAGGTGTTGCCTAAGTTATCTTAGTGACTATGGGAGTGTAGTGTATCCCAAATATACTGCGTCGTTTAGAATCGTTTGGCTGAAAATTAAGGCTATAAAATTTTAATTGCAAAAGCAATACGAACTTTAGAGAACTCTGCAGTGAGAGCTACTTAGATTTTTAGAATATGGGCTCCCCCTTCCCTGCTTTTAAGTGGAGGAGAAATCAGTGCATTGAACGAAGCATGGCATCACGTAAATGGCGTTAATCCGCGTTTGATATCCTTTCCCTTGACTTTTAAAGTCACGCTAGTACGTCTGAATCCACACGCACTGTTGTGACAGTTTTGGGTGGTTTATAGAATGGATTGCGAACGGCATTTTTCCAGAACACATCATTGAGTGACGGAATATCACTATGATCAATTGCACTGTCCGGCATTGCAGCCAGTTTATCAACTTCAACTCTCTGTTTATCTGTCAAAGGTGATAAGTTACCTACATCAATTTCATAACGAACTTTCTTCTTTATAACGTTTCTTTTCTTTCGAGTTGGCTCGTCGTGCTGAAATAATACGGATTACCTCTATGCCATCTTTATCGTCATGGGCAGTATGCGCTACGAATATTAATAAAAAAACATCCATGAGCCATAAAACTTGCTAACCATACTCTCCATTTTCAATACGGTCTTGTTTAGCCATAGTGAATGGGGCTGCAAAAACACTTGCAGCTATTTCAAAACTTTACACGGTGCTTTCTAAGATTACTTTTTGTTTTAGCTTCATTCCATTCAAATCTCATTTTTATACCTTATATTAATACATTTACTTATATTAACACATTTATAAGGGTATTATATACATCAAGAGTTTTAGATGAACACTTAATTATCCATGTTTTTGTACAATTAATATAATAATAATTTAAAAATTAGTGATTAATTAACTAAAAATATTAAAAAAATAATAAATTATTCTAAGGCTTTATGCATATAATATGCAAATCGAATAAAACTTACAAGCATGTTGAATAAAATGATATTAATTGGCTATTTGGGAGCTGCTCCTGAAAGCAAAAATGAATTTTGGTGCCGAAACATTCAATTTTCGTATGGCTATCTCTGAGAGCTATGCAGATAAAAATACCAATAAAAAGTAGACAAAACAAAATGGTATTCCGTGGTGCTTTTTAAGCTACATACATTTGGCAAAACTTGTTCTTCAGTACAGAACTGCCCCTTTTTCCGAATGAATGAGAGGAACGGTTTTTTTTATGGTCAACGCTACAAAGGATGCAATCAGCACTTTCAAGAAACCACTAACCAAAAAACCTAATGAACTTATTAAAACTGTCAGCAAAGGAACCTGTGTCATATACGCTACCCATGGTATTCCAAAAGAATAGACTATCCCAATGCCACCCACAGTATTTATCACAAATAATATTATAAAATTTAACCGCTGCCAAAATAATTCTACCATAAAGCCAATAAAAAATGCAGCAAATGGAAAACTAATCAGATAACCACTCGTAACTCCTGAAAAAACACTAATTCCACCACGACCACTAGGCAATAGAGGTAACCCAATCGCAATAAGAACAAGGAAAAGAAGTGATGCTAACGCTCCCCTTTTTGCTCCAAGTATAGAGCCTGCTAACATCGGAGCCATAGACTGAGCTGTAATAGGGACACCCAGCAAAAAAGGAAGATAAAGAGGAGGAAAAAGACTCAAAACAGCGTAAATAGAGGCAAATAAAGCAATATAAACCAAATCTTTTGTATTCACTGAATTATTCCTTCACTAGGGAAAAGCTTTCGTTATTGTTGTACAATTAATAAAAAGTATCAGATTTATAAAAGTACACTTTAAATGCCTTAGATATAGAGAAAAATACTATAATAATTTATTTTAATAACATCACTTATATGAATCATATTAGATTCTACAATGTTTAATTACATCATAAATTACTATAGTTAAATTCAATAATAGTGATATATGAATATTATATAATAACAATATAACAAAATAATACATTTATTTTAGTTATTATGCTTTGAATGAATGAGAGGAACAGATCTTTTAATCGCAAGTGCAATAAAGGATGCAATCAACGCTTTTAAACAATCGCCTATCAAAAAAACTGATGAAGCCATTAAAATATTCAGTAAAGAAACTTTGGTCATATAAGCTGTCCATGGAACACCAAAAGAATAAACTATCCCAATGCCACCGAGAGTATTTATTATAAATAATGTTATAAAATTTAACCGCTGCCAAAACAATTCTACCATTAAACCAATAAAAAATGCGGCAAATGGAAAACCTATTAAATAACCACTTGCAATTCCTGAAAAGACACTGATTCCACCACGACCACCAGGCAACAGAGGCAATCCAATCGCAACAAGAACAAGAAAAAGGAGTGACGCTAAAGCACCCCTTTTTGCCCCAAGAATAGACCCTGCTAGCATCGGTCCCATCGATTGAGCTGTAATAGGTACCCCTAGAAGAAAAGGAAGATAAATAGAAGGAAAAAGGCCCAAAATAGCATAAATAGCGGCGAATAAAGCAATATAAACTAAATCTTTTGTATTCATTTAATTCTTCTTTTTTTTACTATAAAAACTCTGATTATTACGAGATGCTGTATCAATAGTATCAGCATCATAAGAACGCGCGTCCAATGCTTCAGCCACTTCTGACGCCATTCTTATAGTCCGTATAATTAAAGGTATCGCAAGAGCGACAATGTTAGTATTAAGTCCTCGTGCTTGCTGTGCTTCATGTACCTCATTAAACTTTTCACTCAAAAGAGGAATAAACCTGATCGCCATAGAGATAACCATACTCACTTTTGATGGATTTATACCAAAACAACGAAAGGGCTGGAGGCCTGCTTCAATTGCATCCACCATATCTGACACTTTTGTTGTGAATGAAATAACTGATGATAAAGAAAAGAGGATAACAAGACGTAATATGACCTCAACCCCCGTAAGCCAACCGCTAAAAATAGTTTGAAATACAAATAGAAGAACTAAAAGCAATCCCATCGATTTAAATTGCTTTATCACAGTTTTGAAAGGGATCTTGGCGACTCTATAGAATAAGATGACAAACAACAAAAATAAACCAAGAAGCGCTATGGAAGAAACCATTATTATAAAAGTTCCACAGGCCGTAAGAAATAATAACTTAACTCCAGGACTTAACCTATGAATAAATGTATCCCTCGGAATATATAAACCGATCATGACATTCTTCTTATATACTCCTTTATAGCAACAAAAGGTACTTCATCAATTGCTATCTCCCCCTTATCAAAAACCAGCACTCTATCAAACTTTTTCAAAAACTCTAAATCATGCG
Organism: Bartonella sp. AP65SXKL; assembly: GCF_042195725.1. Lineage (NCBI taxonomy): Bacteria > Pseudomonadati > Pseudomonadota > Alphaproteobacteria > Hyphomicrobiales > Bartonellaceae > Bartonella > Bartonella sp. AP65SXKL. The sequence continues at coordinate 31,723 of NZ_JBHIOW010000014.1, read as the reverse complement.
ATACAACTATTGCCGTTTGTGGTAATTCTTCTATCACTTGCGTAACGCGATGCTTATTTCGCAAATCAAGTAATGTCGTCGGCTCATCAAAAATAATGTAGTCTGGTTTCATTGCAACTACACTAGAAATAGCAACGAGTTGTTTTTGCCCACCACTTAATAAATGGACAGCGTGATTTCTGAAATCTTGAAGTTCATAGCGCTGTAAAATTTCATCTACACGCTCCTTAATTTCATCTTTATTAAGCTTTAAATTTTTGAGACCAAAGGATAAGTCCTCTTCAACTAATGGTAAAACAATCTGATTATCGGGATTCTGAAAAACAAATCCAACTTTACGCTTTACTGCTTTTGCATCGCGTTTGGTATCAAGCCCATCAACGCTTACAAAACCATGAGATGGTAATTGGAGCCCATTAATAAGGCGAACAAATGTACTTTTTCCAGAACCATTCGCACCTATAATAGCAACTCGTCTTTCGGTAAGCTGTACAGTAATATTTCTTAAAACACACAAATCACCAAAAACTTGTGTTACCTCATCAAATTTTATAATCCCCAAGGCTTATTCCAATCAATCCCTTTTATTAGCTCTTCTTTCTCTATCGCTTCAGTTTATAACCTAAAAGTAATAACAAGCACCATAGAGGAATAATAATGACTGCCAAACTCATATCAGGCATCTGTACAGGAATATATGCTTCAAGGAAAGGCACGCTTATTCCTATCATATCAAAAAGTCGAGTCATCAATCCATTTTTCCCAAAACCACTGACAAACATAATGCAAAATAATAAAGCAAGAAAGCAGAGGCAAAGATAGTTAGCGTAAGGATATAAACCAAACGCATAAATAAAATCGCCCTTTCTGTTCTTATGGGCATTGCGAAATTTCAAATGAACAATAACAATAATAGCCCAAGTAATCACTGCTGCTGCAGTTGCAAGAGCCATGATCCGCATGAAACTATTATCAGGAATAAGAGCATTAACAACGACAATCAACGCCGTACATAATGATGAAAAAAGGATAGCAATATAAGGAACACGAGCAGCACTCAGTTTACTAAAAATATGTGGTGCATTTTTTTGTACAGCTAAACTATAAAGCATACGGCCATTAGAATAAATGCCACTATTGTAAACAGAAATAGCAGCCATAATCACCACAAAATTCAAAATATGACCAGCAGCAGGAATTCCTATAGTCTCGAAAATTGTGACAAAAGGACTACCATTTTTTCCAATCATATTCCAAGGGCTGATTATCATAATAATGCTGATAGATCCAATATAAAAAATTATAATCCTCCACATAACTTGACGAATAGCCGCTGGAATTGTTTTTTGTGGATTAGATGCCTCTCCAGCAGCAATACCAATAAGCTCCGTTCCTCCAAAAGAAAACATTACTACAGAAGTTGCTAAAACAACCCCTACTGCTCCATAAGGGAAAAAACCACCATGGTCCCAAAGATAATGAATATTCGCTTGATTTTCCCCTAGTCCAGTGACAATGAGAAAAATTCCAAAAATAATCATACCAATAACAGCAGCCACTTTGATCAAAGCGCAAACAAATTCAAATTCTCCATAAAAACGAACATTAAACAAATTAACAAATGTAACAAATAAAAGAACAATGAAAGATGTCTTCCAATGATCAATCAAAATCCAATGATCAAGGTAAAACCCTATCACTGTAAGTTCAGCCATACTCACAAGAATATAAAGAAACCAATAATTCCAACCTGTTATGAAACCAGCTAATCTCCCCCAATATTTATAAGCAAAAAAACTAAATGCTCCTGAAGACGGTTCTTCTACTGACATTTCACCAAGCATTCGCATAATGAAATACATAATAAGCCCGCCGACAAGATAAGATAAAATAACTGAGGGACCAGCTAATTGAATTGCCTCGGTTGACCCATAAAAAAGTCCTGTCCCAATAACCCCACCCAAAGCAATCATTTGAATATGGCGATTTTGAAGGCTACGCTTCAATTCCTCGTGCTTTTTTTCAGACATCATGCCTCACTACTTTTGTTGAACTTAACCTCAACTTTTATTGAAAAATTAGGCACCTCTTTCAAAAAACACAAAACAAACGTAAACTTATTTTCTTATCATAATGCAACTCCTTATTTTTTTGTGCATTATACGTATGTCCCGTTGAAGTTTTAAGAAAAAATATGCTCCACCCTTTATTTAAATTAATGTCCTTCATTTTCGTTACACTAACCATTATAGCATTGGTCATTGATAACGCACACTCTGTAATCACATCACATTGGACAACAACCCCCTTTAATAAAATTTTAACAAGCCTTCTGCAAACAGATATCTATCACCTTAATCAATCTCTATGCAAGGTAATGCCTGATTTTCTGTCCTCAATTTGCATTACTCTCACTTATTTACCCGCATGGTCTATCTTTGGTGCTTTAGCAATAGTATTTTGTATCTTAAATTACGAAAAACAAAAGCCTTTTCACAAAATATCATATGCATATAACGAAGAGTACATTTGATCTTTAAAAAAACTTCTAGAGCTCTCTGTACTATAACATAATCGATGTCGCTTAAAACCCCTCACTCTATTAAAACAACTGAAGATCACTTGATCATCAGAAAAAATTAAAACGCTTCATTATAAATATAGGCGCTCACTTATGATTTCTATAGATAACGATAACATCACTTTATTTGTATCAATTTAAAAAAAATTAGCGAATAAATCTACCTCCCATCTATAAGAAAACTCTGTACAGAAAAAACTTAAAATATTGCAGTTCATATATTTTCTATAGCTGCTTCTTTAATACTCTACAAAAACTTTTCTTAATTTTCGTACTAGAAACCCCACATAAAAAAACGTCTTCTAATATCAGCTCTCCTTATAAGATTGGAACTTATTAAAATTAATGAAGAAGCTTATAAAAATTATTCTACAAGTCTAACAAAATGCGTGAAATAAAGACTCATCTGTAAATAATTGCAATTGTGATAAAAAATATTTCGCACCTTCTCCCTATTGAGAAAATGGTAAGATAACAGCTTCAGTAACACTCTAGTTCTTTTAAATCTGAAAATCGTCTCGCTAAAATATCAACTTTTTTAGATATCTCATCCAAACTTTTCCATTGATTAGTTACCTCTCGAGAAAGTTCCTCAATGAATTTTTCTTGGTAAGCTAGCTTCATTTCTAATTCTATCAGCCGATCTTCATCCGACATGATTTTTACTCCCTCTAAAATAAAAAACGTGATTAATTTTATTAATCCTCCTCCCTTTTTCTTCCCATAAAAATGAGAAGTAACTTCTCAACTAATTCTACTCATCTATTTGCACATTATAAAAGGTTTATGATGATCTTTATTTTCCCAATCACTCTATGCAACAAATTTCTTTCTTAAGAATCAGAAAATGTTTTTATCTTTACTAAGTTATCTTGACACCATTTTTCATCCTAAAGATCTACATTCCCAGCTTCTTAATTTAAGTGCTATCGTAAATTGAAAAGCATTTTATAGCATTAAGGTCAAAGAATACTTTCCTCTGACTTTTACATACTTCTCCTTCAAATTATTATCATATGTATAAATTATTGAAAAAATGCATTCTTGCTTTTATACGTACTTTTAGCTATTACCCTCAAATTAGTTTTGTCTCATTGACTTACAAACCTATGCCGCATTAGCTCAGTTGGTAGAGCACATCATTCGTAATGATGGGGTCGCTGGTTCGAATCCGGCATGCGGCACCATTTTATTTCTTAAACATATTGAAATATATATTTTTTTTAATTAATTATCTGTTTGAAGACCACCTTCTAGGGTTTATGCAATTTTATCTAATCTGTTGTTATTTGCTCCGTATTTTTCTCTGGAGTAAATGCTAAAACCTCTTTCTTTCTCCACCTCACTGCTCACCCTAGCTTATATGGCTCCGGCCCCCTCTGAAGCATCCAATTGCGAATCGTTGTTGTGGATATACTAAAAAGCTGTGCACACTCACGTATTATTACATATCTATTGCCATCATCAAATATCATCTCATTGCCTTTTTATTTTTTATGTTATGTGAATGGGCTGGGATGCTAGGAGGAGAGAGCTTCCTATATTGTCAAGCAGCTTTTTGTCAAAATCTTTTGTGTCTCTTGTGCTATTGCCTCTAAAAAGATTTCAATAGCTTGATTGATTTGTTTAAGAGGCTGCTGGAAACGTAGCCAATACAACACCAGACAAAGATGATACCATTGGACCCGAACGCCCTACCAAATGCTTCATATGAAAAAGAAAATATATGAAACCGAACTACTTGTTCAAATTTATTACAGTACAATATTCTTAAAAAAACTATCAAATATCATTGGTCTATATATTGAATATGCTCCACTAATATATTGTTTCAGTTGGAAACAGATTGTAAGAGAGGAGAAATATCCATTATGTTTTTTATGTAACAGTTTATTTAAAATCCTTCATAAAGGTATTTTTTAATGAAATTAAGCAATTAGGGGAAAAAAACAAAGAATAATTAAATTAACTATAGATTTTTTTATTAAATATGTATAACACGTTATGTATATGTTTTATTGATTCTAAGATAATTTTTAGATATATAATGTTAAATTATAATGTTTTTTTGTTTTTATAAAAAAATTCTGTGGTGCAATTTATGACTTTTGAAATTACTTAAAAATCAACACCTAATTATTTCATTAATTATTATGTCTCTTATTTTTTGTTAAAAATGCTTTTTGTCATTGGAATTATTGAAGTTTTTTCAAGTAAAGTTCTTCTAAATCATTCTGGATCAACTGTAAGAATTTATGAGTGAAATCTATCTGATTATAAATGGAATTATTATAAAGTTATTGTCTTTAGATGGAGATAAATTGCTGCAAAATGAATAGTATTTAGCATAATCTTTATTCAAAAAAATGATATAGATCTTAAAATAATCCACTATGGATGTTTTGAATTTATTATGCCCTTTCGCTGTTCTGTTCTTAAAAATGAGTAGATGTAAGTTTTTAATTCATATCCTGCTTTGTGTAGTTTTTTATAGGTAAAAATAATGCGAAAAATATCAAAAGAAGGGCTTGTATTGATTAAGCAATTGGAAGGCTTGCGTTTATCAGCTTATGAAGATTCTGGTGGTGTCTGGACAATTGGTTATGGACATACAAGTGCTGCTGGTGCCCCAAGCGTTCACAAAGATATGCAAATTACGGAAAAAGAAGCTGAAAAAATCCTTTGTCAGGACTTGAGGGAGTATGAAGCTGTTGTTGAAAAAGCCGTTACCGTTCCTTTAAACGATGAACAATTCGCGGCATTAGTATCATTTTGCTATAATGTAGGAATCACAGCATTTCGTAGTTCTACACTTTTAAAAAAGCTTAATAAAGGTGAATATGAAGCGATACCAACCGAATTGCAAAAATGGACAAGAGTGGGAGGAAAACGTATCCAAGGTCTTGTCAATCGCCGAGCAACCGAAGCAGGATTGTGGGCAAAAGGAGCTCATGTTGCCCCCAATTATCATGTAGTAGAACCAGAAGGCGTAACAGGTATTTGCAAAGTAGAAGCTCTTGCACCAATCATAGGTTCTTTTTCAGGGCTTGGAGGTCTTTTTGCAGGAAATGGTCCTGTTCAATGGGTTCTAGCAGGCATTATGGTTTTAGCCGCTTGTACGGCTATGATATACATTGCTAAACGTTTTCAGGAACACCGTCTATGATTTTATGGATAAAAAAATATCTGACAATGACGTCAGCGCTCATAGCAGCTTTTCTTATAGCTTTAGTCAAAGCCTTTTTTCTTGGGAAAAAAGTTGAGAAGCAAAAGCAAACAAAAGAAGATTTCAAGATAGCGACAACACGGCTTGAGGTAGAAAATGAAATTAATAAGAAAAGTGATGCTGATGTGCGCACTAAGCTTTCTAGCTGGTTGCGCGACGAATGAACGAACTTCTTGTATTGGATGGCTGCCAATTTATTTGAATCGACAAGATATCAATGTCATTAGTCCAAATTTGGCGAGAGATATTTTAAAACATAACGAACAAGGTGAACGTTTATGTGGTTGGAGAGATAAACGGAAAATAAAGTGATAAAAATATAATTCCTCTGAAACATCAATCAATGAAAAGATTTGAAAGAGGTGGATACATTCAGATTAAAAGTAAAAGCACTTAAAGGATTAAAACACTCTGGTGGTCGATTAGATTTAATTAGAGTAACTGAGGTATCTGAATTGAAACTAAAGGATTCAACAGATTATGTTTGTGTAAAATGATTGAGTCTATTGATGTATTCTAAGGGCATCTTTGTTATCCTATCAAAAGAAGATGAGAAAAGATTTTATGGATTGCACTACTATCGTCGTTCAAAGAACTGATCATACACAAAGGCTCTGTTTTCAACAAAAATAACATCTAGGGGCTGGCATGCTTGAAGAAAAGAAATCTACGGAGCTATATAATGAATAATGGTAAGGCTTTTATGTGATTTGTAAATGACGTTGCTTCAGCTTCCTAATTATAATAATGATGTTGACGATAAGGCAAATATTTTCGCACTGTATCTGCTTTTTCATGCTAAAGTGGCGGGAAAACATTGTGAATGATCTTGGCTTTTAATTTTTCTATAGGTAAATTCCCTATGTGGGAAATGACATGCAACTCCAGTCGAGAAAACCAACAACCATTTTTGCTTTTATTTTTTAACTTAGCTTTTTTACTTTCAAAAGTCGCCTAGCAATTTCTTGAAAAATATTGCTTTACTATTTTAAGATAATTTTTTCCTGAAATAAAATCCTTCTTTTAAAATATTACGGTAATATCTTGCAAACTCATGTACTGCTTTTAGAGAAAGTTTGTAATAAGACCGTGCCTTTCACGGCTTTTATTGTGATGTGTATAACGGAAAAATTAAGAGTGCGTATTATCTTTTCGAACATTCAACTACAATCTTATTTCATCACAATATTTATCTTGAGAAGATACTTTTACAAAGATACTGATAATCTATAAATCGCTCTCCCCTAATTCACCTTCTCGCTCATCCTTCCATGCATTGCCCGTCCACCTTTTAAACCACCTTAAATTTTTGATATAAAATTTTTTCTTTAATTTTTATTTTTTATTGAATCATAAAAATGATATGTCTCAATCTTACCTCTATGCATCTTTATACGCTTTGATTCTTGTTTCTAAAGCCCAGATTGCCTACATATCGTACTGTTTTTATATTTAATATATATTTTTAGATTTATTCCTAACTTGTTAGAAAAGTTGCTATATTTTGATAGAAATATCTTCTACCAGTTCACTTTTTTCAAAAGATTCTGAAAGGATTCTCAAAAAGTCTGCAAAGTTAAAGACTATTTAATACGTATTGTTTCTTTTTTAGAAATCAAAATTGGTGATGCCCCATTCCTTACCAGCAATTGTGTTATTTGCAGAGCAATCTGTATAAGATGGTGTAACCTCTTTTATAAAGTTAACTAAAGTTTTTTGAATTTCTAGCATATTGTTTAAAGACAAAAAACTCCCTCTTATTATGCAAGCAGCTTAGACATCGGCTGATAATCCTCCCGCTTATAAAAATCCTTTCTTTAATAACCTTCAAAACCACAATTAAAGTGGTGAAAGATAAAACAAGATTTTTAGGCGATCATAACGCACAATAAAATCAGACCAGTCTAAATGTTCAATGCTAACACCTGCTAAACAGTGGAAAATAAGTTTTAGCACGCATTCAAATTGGAAGGGCTTAAGCCCCCCGCGTGCTACGATGGTTTTCTACTCTCATCGTACGATTTACATTCCCTCTAAAACTTAATCGCTGTAAATATAAAAATCTTGAAGCCCGTTCTAAATCCGTGAGAGTTTCTGGATCTTGCTGTATTAAACGTTGAAATTCCTCACAACTGCTCATCTGAAATGCTAACATTTTCATAAAAGGACGATAGTGGCGTTGTAACATCCCTAAAAAGTTTACGACATAACCTGAGAGATTATTGCTGATTTCAGGGGATAGAATCAATTTCTGCTCAAAGAAAATCTCACCCATACCAACAAAAAGGTTTAGTCTACATGCCATGAGGAATGTACTCAAATAATTTTGATATTTTTTGATCGAATTTCTTTTGTCACCAATATCCGTAGCAACTTGTGTGGAATTAACAAAATTATAATTTTTTATCTTAAAATGTATCCATCATTTTTTACATTCTTTCATCTATCTTAGCCTTCTTTTCACAGCTTCAAATGATAAAAAGTAACTGCAATGTTAAGTCGTTTTGCATCGAACAAATTTCTCGCAAACTATCCCTATTGGCTAGATGACAATCCATCCTCTATTTAAAGAGAGAAAAACTTTTCTTTTTTATTCAGCGATAAAGTAAATATTATCCAATTACTTACGAGTAGAAATTCGATCAAATGGAAACTGTAATTCTTTCTACTCTGAGTAATCTTGTACCTATTTATATAGGTTTAGGAAAGCGTGCTGTTATGAATATTCATAAAAATGCTTCAAAAATTGATATCAGCAAAACCTCTGTTTAAAAAAGGAAAAGATGTTCTCTTACTTGCTACTGAAGAAACTGTTCAGATTTGTCTTGATGTTGCTAAAGAGATTCAAAAAACATGAAGTTATCCCAACGCTTACAAGTGTGCCAACAATTCAACTTTGAGATAATAGATCAGTGCTAGAGTTATGCCAATCTCACCAATCTGTTGTTGTCTATGAAGAGCATAGTATCAAAGGAGAAGCTTGGAGATGCAATTGTTAAATCGCTTATGGAACAAAACATTCTATGCCAATTTGTATCATTAGGCCCCCCACCATCCCCATCTGCAATAAAAATGAACTGGATATTTTAACAAGTTATAAAATCAATCGAGAACGCATAAATAGTGTTAGAAATGACATACTATACAAAAAATATTCAACTGCTTCCTAATATGCTCGCCAGTTCAAAAACATCATAAATCATTGAGAAAACAAGAAAGAAAAGCACATTAATTCACGCAGTTTTGCTCTCAGTAAACGAGCTTTTTTAAAGATAGTACGGATATTTTTTTTCATTGCTTAAAAATGTACTCCATAAAAACAATATCACATCCATATAATATATTATCCAATGAACTTAATATAAATAATATATAGATTATAGAAATATTATTTATTAGATACATTTTTTATTATAATTATAGATTAAAATAAATACATATTGACATTTTTAATAATTTTATTTATATACTATAACTAATATTATTTATATTAAAATAAAACTAAATGGATTTTATAAATTTACGTTTTATGCCAATATGGAAAAGAAGTAATTAACATATTATATTTTAATGTTTTTTATATATAGGAGGGAAAAATGCTCACAGCATTATTTATATCTATTTTTTCTATATCAACAGTTGTTTTACCTTTAATATCAGCGCTTGTTCCTTTTTATCCGTAGAATGAGCTTTTAATAAAGTAAATAAAATATGTATGCAATGTTATTATTGTTTTTTTTCGTGTTTATTATTATTAATACTTAATATTATTGTAGTTACTGAGTATTTTCTGTGATTTTATAGAGGAGCTTATTGATCTTTTCTATTTAACTTTAACTGTCAACATATTTTTAAAATATATAATTATGCTCCTCTATAAAAAGACTTTCTTTTTCTGAAAGAAGTATAACATATTGCTTTCATTGCTTAAAAACATCTATATTTACTAAACTCTTGCGTGTAATATCTTTGATTGTCTGAGTACCAGTCAGTGTCATAGCTACCCGCATTTCATTGGCAAAAAGATCAAGGAGATGCATAACACCTTTCTTACCTGCTGCTGCAAGCGCATAAACAAAAGCACGGCCAATCATAACAGCATCCGCACCTTGTGCTATCATGCGTACAACATCAAGACCAGAACGAACACCTGAGTCCACTAAAATAGTCAAATAATCCTTTACAGCATCCGCAATTGCAGGCAACGCTCGTGTTGTTGATAATACACCATCAAGCTGACGTCCGCCGTGATTAGAAACAACAATACCATCCGCACCAAATTTTACTGCTTCTCGTGCATCTTCTGGATCAAGAATACCTTTCAAAATCATTTTTCCTTTCCAAAAATCGCGAATCCATTGTAAATCATGCCAACCAATTGATGGATCAAAATTTGCACCAAGCCAACCAACGTAATCATCCAATGCAATTTTCTTTTTGAGATAAGCAGAGACATTTCCAAGATCATGAGGGCGCCCCATAACACCAACCTTCCAAGCCCAATATGGATGAGTCAAAGCTTGTAAAAAACGACGTAAACCAGCATAAGGACCAGACATTCCTGAATGCGCATCACGATAACGTGCACCAGGAATTGGCATATCAACTGTAAAAACCAACGTGCGTACACCAGCCAACCAAGCCCGTTCTAGTGCATCACGCATGAAACCGCGATCTTTGAGAACATAAAGTTGAAACCAAAATGCACCTCCAACCGCTTCTTGCACTTCCGCAATAGGACAAACTGAAACAGAGGATAGAGTAAAAGGAATCCCTTTTGCCGCTGCGGCACGCGCTGCTTTTACCTCTCCACGACGTGCATACATGCCCGTTAGCCCAACAGGCGCAAGTACAATCGGTAAATCAAGTGTCTGATCAAAAAGCTTGATTGAAAGATCAACTTCACCAACTTGCCTTAGAATCCTTTGACGCAATGCAAGTGCTTGAAGATCTGTACAATTACGTCGCATCGTTTCTTCAGCATAAGCCCCACCATCAATATAGTGAAAAAGAAAGGGAGGAAGACGACGCTTTGCTGCCTTACGATAATCAAGTGTTGAAGAAATAATCATTGATGGCACCATTGTTCCTAAATGAAAAGAGAAAACATCCTAAAACGCATAAAAGCGAATCCATGTACCTACCTATTCGCTATTCTCCCAAAGCACTCTATTGAATAGATAGAAGCAACAGAGACTGCAACTTTCTAAAAAAACTAATTGATAAAAACAACGTCTTTATTGCTCTTATCCAAATTTAAAATCTCACAGTATGAAGTATCATTAATAACGTATCTACTCATATATTCTTCATGTGCAATTAAAATGTTATACTCTCTTTAAAGCAATCCCTCTTCGAAAGCGATTGCTCCGTAGCTTAATTAGTCATAATTTAAAGTCGCTTCTCCCTCCAAAGATCCTTACATTATCAGTTATTAAGAATATAGAGTGTCATTAAGTATAAATCATAATCTCCTCCAAAAGATGAAAAAATCCTTTATTAATACTGGAAATAAAGCTGTCGCATACATGCAGAAATCTTCTTATATCAATATTCAAAACTGAGATCTGTTACTTATTCATGAAAGTTTATAAAAATATATAGTGCCTAATTCATATAAAGCATAAAAACTTTTAATGTTCATACCAATAGAAACCTTCATATTTAATTGAATAATTTTCTAGCAATATTATATCTTGAGGCTATAAATGAGTTACTAAAATTAGAATAATGTTTATTGAAAATAATTGTTACTAAACTGGAGTGAAAACTTATTTATTAACTCTTAAGGATAATTTTTATGCGGAATAAAATATACTGGTTATTACACTCTAGAAAAATTGAGTCAATTGCAGCATCCAATCTCGCATATTTACTTTGAAAAGTGAGTAGCTACTGTTATGTTGAATTTTATTAACCTATTGATTTATTATAATAATAAATATGAATAACATATTGAATATAGTAAAATTCTTTCATTGTAAATTTTGTCACGATGAAATAATCAAAACTATTCTTTTGCACATCATAAATGGAGTTCGTATAGATAGAACCTCTTGAAAAAAGAAGTAAAAATGCCTCTCATACCCTCTCAAATGCAAGAGATGAGATAACCTTGGAAATTAAAAATAGAATGCATGACGCCAGTTTTGCGAAGCACAAAATTTTCTTTTATCTAAAATACGCTTTCTGCATACATGTTATCAAAATTCGTGGTTCCCAACTCATTTAAAATGCTTGGACAACTTTAAACCCTGTGCTTGATAATGTGATCCAACATCATGTCCATAAAGGGTTGATGGTCGATTAAGCATATGCTCATAGACCAAACGGCCAATAATTTGACCATGCTCTAAGATAAAAGGAACTTCATGGCTCCGCACTTCTAAAACCGCTCTTGCTCCTTTTCCACCCGCCTCCTTATGCCCAAATCCTGGATCAAAAAAGCCTGCATAATGCACCCTAAACTCGCCAACTAAAGGATCAAAAGGTGTCATTTCTGCGGCATAAAGCGGAGGCACATGAACAGACTCTCGTGAAACTAAAATGTAAAATTCATCAGGATCAAGAACCAACTCCCTTTGACCACGATCAAAAAGAGGTTCCCAAAAATCTAAAACGTGGGCAACGGCACGTTTATCAATATCAATAACACTTGTATGATGTTTACCACGATAACCTATAAGCCCGTTTTTGTCTCCCTTTAAATTAATGGAAAGACCAATACCACCAACACTAATATTAGGAAAATCATCCGATATCAGTGTTTCTTGCCTTTGCAAAGTGTGCAACTCTATTTCATTTAAATAACTTTGCCCTTTTCTAAACCGAAGCTGTGATAAATGTGAGCCTGTATGCACCAAAATTGGAAATGTGCGTGGACTAATTTCCAAATAAAGTGGACCATGATAACCAGCACAAATTTTATCAAACTCCTGAGCATTATCCGTAATGACACGTGTAAAAATATCTAATCGTCCTGTAGAACTTTTGGGATTGGCAACAGCAGATAAGAATTCTGGTAAAGCTAAACTTTCTAAAAGAGGAACAATATAAACACACCCCGTTTCCAAAACGGCTCCGTCTCGTAAATCAAACTCATGCAACTTTAACCGTTCAAGCTTATCCAAAACTTTTGTATCAGGTCCCGGCATAAAAGAAGCACGTATACGATAAGCTTTCTCCCCTAAACGAAGATCAAGACTTGCTGGTTGTATTTGAGATCTATCAAATGGATACTGAGCCTTGAGAAAGTTATTCTCAATCAAAGCTTGTATATCACTATCTGCTAAAATACCGCTTATACGCGCCATATATATTGCCTTCCCTTTTTACATTGTTTCTTTTTTGACCTAGATGATAAACTGGTGCAAGCTATTTTAAAGTGATAAAAACTATTTTTATGTTTTTTCCAACCGACTTGTTAACATAAAATAAAATAGGAGGTATTGTAAAAATAATACCTCTCATGCTCTCTTATTCTTGAATGTCTCGCAAATGATGTTATCATAATTTTCTATAGAACCCTTAAGATTCCTGTTAGAATTTATTATGATTATACGCCATCTTAGCGAAAATATTATTAATCAAATCGCCGCCGGTGAAGTTATTGAACGACCAGCAAATGTTGTCAAAGAACTTGTTGAAAACGCTATTGATGCTGGTGCAACACGCATTGAAATTATTACAGCAAATGGTGGAAAAAATTTTATAAAGGTGAGTGATAATGGTTATGGAATTCCTGCAGATCAATTAACTTTAGCAGTTTCTCGCCATTGTACCTCAAAGATTACCGATGACGTACACAATATCTGCTTCCTTGGATTTAGAGGAGAAGCCCTCCCCTCTATTGGTTCTGTTGCTAAACTTAAACTCATTTCACGAACAAAAGATGCTGAGAGCGCTGCTGAAATTTCCGTTACTGCAGGAAAAATTGTAGGACCCAAACCAGCTGCTGCGAATCTTGGAACAATTGTTGAAGTTCGTGATCTTTTCTTTGTCACGCCAGCACGATTAAAATTTATGAAAACTGATCGGGCTGAAACAAATGCTATTAGCGATATGATTAAGCGAATTGCTATCGCATTTCCACATATCCGCTTTTCTCTTTCAGGACTAGACAGAACATCTATGGAATTGTCTGCTACAGAAAATAATATTCAAGGACAATTACAACGTATTACGCAGATTATGGGAAAAGAATTCGCCCCTAATAGCATTGCGCTGAATGCTGAACGCGAAGCGGTGCGCTTAACAGGTTTTGCCTGTTTGCCATCTTTCAACCGAAATAACAGCCTTCATCAATTTGCTTATGTTAATGGACGTCCCGTGCGTGATAAATTTCTATGGGGCGCTATCCGAGGCGCTTATGCTGATGTCATGACACGAGATCGTTATCCTGTCGCTATTCTTTTTATTGACCTCCCACCTGCTGAGGTAGATGTTAATGTTCACCCAGCCAAAGCTGATGTACGATTCCGTGATCCAGGATTAATTCGTGGTTTGATTGTTGGAGCTATTCGTGAAGCATTGCAGCAATCTGGTATTCGTCCTACTTCAACCCGTTCTGAAGCAATGCTTGCTGCATTTCAAACACAACAATCATTAGCACAACAACCATTAGGCAGTTTTAAGAACACGCACCAGTTCTCTTCTTACAGTTCACAACCTCATCATTTTACCAGTGCTTCAATGGTCCAAAAACCATTGGATAGTACTCACTCTTTTGATTTAAAAGAAGATGCCGCTCCTATTATGGAGGGCTTAAATACACCAAGTGGGGATGCATACATTCCAAGCACGACATCTTCATCAGAAGAGTTATCTTATCCATTAGGAGCGGCCAGAGCACAAATCCATAAAAACTATATTATCGCCCAAACACAAGATAGTTTGATCATTGTCGATCAGCATGCAGCTCACGAACGATTGGTTTATGAAGCACTCAAAAACGCACTTTATTCCAAACCACTTCCTTCACAGTTATTACTTATTCCTGAAATTGTAGAACTCTCTGAAGAGGATGCAACATGCCTTTTAACGCATAAAGATGCTTTGCAAAAATTTGGATTAGGAATAGAACCATTTGGACCAGGAGCAATTGTTGTGCGTGAAACACCTTCCATGTTAGGAGAGATCAATGTCCAAGCCCTTATTAAAGATCTCGCAGATGAGGCTGCTGAGTATGATACAACAAATAATTTAAAAGCAATGCTTGATTATGTTGCAGCAACGATGGCCTGTCACGGCTCAATACGGTCAGGGCGCCTTTTACGCCCCGAAGAAATGAACACACTATTACGACAAATGGAGGCAATACCTAATACAAGTACATGTAATCATGGACGCCCTACTTATATTGAACTCAAATTAGCAGATATAGAACGGCTTTTTGGCAGAAAATAAGCCCTTCTTCATTTTTACAAGAAAAATATTTTAAAATTAACTCTCGACTTTATAATATATTTTATGGCACTTTTCTTGAATCTCTTGTATCAAGTAAAAAGGAGTTGTAATGTTTCCCAATGGTGAACGCGAAGCAAAAATTTATTATTCTAATAACGGATATGACATTATAGAATATGGTACCTATACCATTTGTGCTGTTAGCGGGCAAAAAATCCCTATAGATGATTTAAAATATTGGAATCATCACCGCCAAGAAGCATATGCTAGTTGTGAAATCTCCTATCAGCGCGAACTTGAGTGCAACCCATATCTCAAGCAATTGTTAAAAACAAAAGAAAAATAACCCCTCAAAAGCTATAAATTTAGCCTTTGCCTTTTAGACAAGAAAATTCAAGGGAACGTTTTCTAAAGCGGGTTATGACCTCTTCAAGGACCATACGACAGAAGTCTTTTTGAACAAAATCGACATTCACATCAAAGATAATAAGATTTTTCAAATCCTTTTGCATGTGAATTGTCTGTATACGGGTATAATCTTTAGCTGTTGTTGCGAGCCATAAATTGTGCATTTTAGCCTTTTGTATAAGGCTTTTTAAATTTTTATCTGTGAAAAAATAGTGGTCTGGATATATGTAAGTTTGCACCACATGACCAGACAATTCTTTAATAGATTTAAAAAATTTATCTGGATTGCCAATACCAGCAAATGCCAAAAATGATTTTCCTGAAACCTCATCAGAGGCACTGGCTTTAAGATGAGCACGATATAAAGGCTTTCCAGTACGCGAAACAAAAAAAGCGACATTATCAGGCGCATCGGAGTGACCAATCAATAAAACACTATCCATAAAAGAAAACTGCGTTTTTAATGGTACGCGCAAAGGTCCTGCTGGAAAGACAGCTCCATTACCAAAACCGCGCATCGCATCAACAACGAGTAACGCATAATCCATATAAAGACGGCGACTTTGAAATCCGTCATCCATTAAAATAAGATTACATCCCTCTTGTTTAAGCCGTTGTGCCGCTGCATAACGATTAGGTGATACAGCTACAAAAGCATGCCGTGCAAGTAAAAGTGCCTCATCTCCAACATCGCGTGCATTGTCATATTTTTCATTTACAAGATGTACCCCTTTAACTGATCCACCATAACCACGAGATATAATACCAGGTACGAAACCAAGTTCTTTAGCCACTTTTGTAAAAGCAATAACAACCGGCGTTTTACCCGCACCACCACATGTAAAATTTCCAATACACAAAACTGGCAGATCAATCACGGGAGGCTGTCTTGTCATAAAACGACTTGAAAAATAACCATACCCCCATGAAACTGGAGCTAACACAAAACGCAAAAAGCTTTTATTTTTCCACCAAAAACGAGGGGCGCTAATATGCATATCTACCCTGACGCTGACGTAAACCTGTTTGTATTACAAGGGGTTGTAAAAATGGATCTAAAATCTTTAATGTGCGCTCAAATGCACCTGCCATACCTGTTGCCACTTCATGAGCCTTATCAACCATTTCTTGCCGCAATGTTTCATTTGTTAAAAGCTTATACACCTGAATAGCAAGCTGTTTTGTATCTTGAACCATATATGCTGCATCACGCGTTAGAAATTGTTTGAACATCTCTTGAAAATTTGAAACATGAGGCCCTGTCAAAATAGCGGAACCAAGCAAAGCCAATTCCAATGGATTGTGTCCACCATTTCCACATAACGATTTACCAACGAAAGAAACTTTCGATAAGCGAAGAAAAAGTCCCATTTCTCCAATGGTATCTCCCCATAAAATATCGGTATTCATGTTTGGAACAGCATCTCTACTCCTACGAATAAAACTTAACCCCTTATTATCGCATTTTCTGATAAGATCTTCTGAACGTTCTGGATGACGAGGCACAATAATTGTTAATAAATCTGGCAAATAATTTTTAACAATTTTATGGACCTCAAAAGCAATCTCCTCTTCCCCTTCATGCGTTGAAACAGCTGCCCAAACTGGGCGATTGCCGATAGCATTACGATAACGTGCAAGCAATTCTTGATTTTCAACCAGAAAAACATCAGCCTTGAGATTACCAGAAAACGTAACAGATTTTACGCCAAGTGTATGGTAATAAGCTACATCTCTTTCATTTTGACCAATCGCCAAATCAATATCCTTAAAAATATGTTTGGCAAGAACACGTCGTTTTTGCCAAGCTTTAAAAGAACGTTCAGACATATGGGCATTAACCAAAATCTGCGGAATACGCATTTTTGCAAGTTCTTTAATACGAAGAGGCCAAATTTCTGATTCACAAATTAAGACGAGATCAGGCTTCCAATGACGAATAAAACGGCGCACTGCAAAATCTAAATCCAAAGGAGCATATTGATGAATCAACCTATTACCAAAATATTTTTTCACAAGAGTAGAAGATGTCACCGTCCCAGTTGTCATTAATACATTGATTTCCAATGATAAAATATAATTTATAAGTGGAACAAGTGCAAGTGTTTCTCCAACACTTGCTGCATGCAACCAAACTAACGAACCTTGGGGGCGTATATGAGAACTTTTACCTAAACGCTCTTTTTTGCGACACCACTCTTCTTTTCCACGAATAGCACGAAAGAACAAATAAAAAGGAATAACAGGACATAAGCAAAAACCAATCATTCGATAGCTTAAAAGAGCCGTATGTGCCTTTAATTCTACCATTTAAAATCACCTCATCCAGCTATTTTAAGATATCTATATACTTATTTTGTTAAAAAATTCATCAACACTATTGGTTGCATCCATATTTTTTAATATCATTCATATCTTAAATAAAAAAAGCTTAATCCATGAGAAAATTCAATACATATACACATTATTTAAATCTCTTTTAATTAAATTTTGTAACTTATATCGATTTTATCACTTCATTCTGCACCCTATAAAAAATCTTACTCAAAAATAACAAAACTACATTTCAGTCGATTATAATTTTAAAAATATAAATGATAAACCTATGACATAGATTGTATCAATTTTTTCAACTCACTGAATAAATACTTCTTATGATTTTAATGAGACTTTGAATTTTGCACGTTGGTATTTTAGAGAAAAAGCTTATTTTTACATATGTTAGGTATTGTCAATTTTTCAAAAAAATAACCCATATAGACATTACAACCTAATATAAATACAACAAATAAAATGTGTTTAAAAGAAAGCTCAATCTCTATTATTTCATTTCAATAAAATGAATATGTCAAACTAATCTTAAAAAACTTTTGAATAGTATAGAGTTCTCATTTTAAATTGTGATATAATCTCTTAAAGGTAATCCAGAAAAATCTAATCTTGTTTAATAGAGAATTTCTTAAAAGTCTTAAAGCAATTTAAATAAGAGTTTTCAAAATTTTAAATCCTCTCTTTTCAGGAGGTCGCAATGATATATTATTCCTTTTAAGATTGTATATAATCAACACAAAATGATTAACTTATAGATTGTAGTTTTAAATGAGTACTCAAGAAATCCTTATGAGGTAAGTTAACTTCATAAATCTATTCAGTTTCTCTAAGTTTCTAATTTTGGTAAAGTTTCTAACGACTTTCATGGTTTCTAAGCTTATAGTAATAACTCGTTGAAAAAATTCCAATAGATAAGTAACGAGTGCTAATAATCTCAACAGAGTAATAATTGCTATCATTAATAATGCTACTCTTTTTATTAATCTTAACGCATTAGTGTCTCATACCCCATTCAAAAGCAGAGTGACTATTCACAATATAATCATAAACTTCGAGTGATAGCTGTCATGATAATATTGCTGTTGTAAATAGGTTGATAGAAACTGTCTTGCATTTTTATTAAGCGTAAAGATGGTGGTGCAATAATGGATTTTATACCTTGCACGATTAGAAGGAATGGGAGTGATATCGACTGATCAAAACTACAGTGGACCACGGCGTTCGCGGCCTTTTGACCGGCATCGTAGCGGATTTGTTTTAGCGGAGGGTGCAGGTCTGTTTGTTATTGAAAAATTATCTAACGTATTGGCGCGGCAGCGTGAGCCGTTGGCCTATTTATTGGGTTACGGCGGTGCACTTTGCACACAGCGTATTGTAGCGCCGCATAAAGATGATCTCGAAATGCAACTGTCGATGGAGCGGGCCATCGAACATGCGGATGTTGACCGTACCGCTATTGATTTTGTGAATGCACATGGGACATCGACAGTACAAAATGATCAGCACGAAGCCAGTGCAATCAGAACGGTTTTTGGCGCACACAACCCGGCGATTGTGGCGACAAAATCTTGGCACGGGCATCTGATTGCTGCTGCCGGTGCGATGGAAATTTTGGGTGTACTGGTTTCTTTTCGGAACAATGTTTTGCCCAAAATTTTGAATTGTGATGAAATCGATCCTCAATTGCCCGCTGGTATTGCGCTTGTGAGGGAGCATCAGTACCGACCGCTTAAATACGCATTGAAAAACTCATTTGGTATGGGCGGTGGCGCAAGCAGCTTGGTTTTAGGGAATCCACAATATCTGTAAGGGACACCTCATGCTAACAATATATTCCTTATTAGAAAGAAACTGGCAAGTGATTTGTCATCACAGTCATTATTCGGCAGAGGATGTCAGCATGATGACAAAAGGGTGTGCAGATACAGTAGTTAGATATTGTCGTGATCGCCCGCAAGGGGAGCAAAATAAGCTGTTTGTTTTTGTGATTAGAAATAATTTCGAAGGCATGATTAGCTATTTTGTTGCGTCTGTGCTAAAATTGAAAGCTTGGATCGTCAGTATTCATGATTTAGACATTGTTGATATACTGGTTGATGCTGATTGCATTGCGGCTGTTGTAATGAGCCATGAAGTCAGGGATATTAATATCATCAGTCACCGGATTAATATCGCGTTTGATCACTGTCTTTCAACTGTGAACGAAAATCTGGCTGATTTTACAGCATATCCGTGCGCGCATTTCTATTTTTGTACCTCCGGAACAACCAGTAAACCCAAGTTGATTCAATATCATGAAAATATTCTGATTGAGAATGCCATCGCGGTGAGCCAATCTCTTGGACTAAGTAATGAAGATTGCTCATTGTGTTATTTCCCAGTGCAGTATATGTATGGTCTCTCTACTATGCTATGTGCCTTCTTATCGGATAGCAAACTGGTATTTGAAAAATTTCAAATAAGTAATATTGGTGAACTCGTTTCGCACTATAGCATTACCAACTTGCCTTTAATCGGTGACTGGATGCTGGTAGTAAGCGACAATTTTTACCAAAAGCCGAATCCATGTGCAAAATATCTTGAATGCATCCGATCGTTTGCTCACCGTACAAGCATCGGGTATCCTCTCATCATGTACGACGTTATGGAATAACTTCGGTCAGACCGAATCCGGACCGCGCTTGTTTCATAATAAGATCTGTTCGCTACACGATTGAAAGAACCAGTAAATATGGCGTTGTAGCGCCGGGTAAGGCTTTGGTGAGTGATATAAAAATTGATTTGCGCCCCATTGATCGGGCGGATGCTTCTGATTCAGTGCGCCGTACGTTTTATAAAACGCCTTTCGCGTGTGATGGTTATGTTGATAGTTCCTTGCAATTAAAGCCGCGTGATGAATGGTTTGATTCCGGCGACCTGTTTGTTAAAGATGAATCCGAATGCTATTACTGGATAGCCAGAGCCGTTAATGAATTTAAACACAATGGTAAGTTTATCCCAGTTCAACTGATCTCAAATGACATTATTAAGTATGCCGGATGTTTAAGGCATTACTTTTCAAAAGCACAGAACGGCGATCTTTATCTCAACCTTGATATGTCGGCAAATAGTGAGCAGGTTAAAGTCGTTACTAAACTATTGACTGATAAATGGTATCAGTATGCATTTAAAGTAAATATCAGAAAAATTGCCACGACAAATACAGGGAAAATAAAATGTACCGTGTAGATAAAGCTCATGGTATGAGCAGAGTGTATGTTAATCGCCGTGCAAACAATTATCTGTGCATTGTGAGCCATTCTTTTTATACCTATTTTTTAGCTATTGATAGGCTTCATCGTTATTTGCCTGTATCGACGAGACGTACATCGAGAATGATATTGCACCGTGAAATGGCGAAGGTACTTTTTATCGATATATTTAAACGGATTTTGCCAGATGTAAAGATGTCACACAGTTCTGTGAGCCATGGACGGAGTAAAAGTATTATGTTGCTTAATAATGATCCGCGGATTCAGTCTGTCGTGGTTGATATCGAATTTATTGAGAAAAAAAACTACCGAGGCCATTTATGCTAGATTACTGTGAAAAATGCGCGAACTTTCCAGAAGGGCAGGTGCTGGATAATCGGCTATGCACCACAATATTTAGCTGCATGGAGAGCTTGTATAAGGCATTATGCGCCATCTCGGCGTGTACTTTTGATATAAATGATTACTTTTTAGTTGAACATGACAGGACGCGATGTGTTTTTCGGTACGTTGGGAATACATTTGTGTTTAAAGGGATGACGTTTATTTGTAACTGCTATTATCTTTGTCAATCTGTGATAACCGTTGTTTTGCTGGATGCATGTTTGCAATCAATTATTTTAGATGACCTCTTATATGAGGACGTAACCGTTTCTATACCCAGTTAGTTTTTAACGAGTTTATGGCAATGCCATAACTAGCTTCATTTAGAGGAATATGTGATGAATGATTTACTGGTAAATATCACCCCTGAGCACTATGAAAGGTATGCTACTGAAGGTACATCACCGTGGAATGCGTATTTGATGGAAAGAGTTCTGGAAGAAGCATCTGGTGTTACTTCTGCGAAGAAAAAATTCTCGATATTGGCATGGGAACTGGCCACATGCTTTTCAAGCTTTACCGCTCCCAAAAACTCACAGACTATTTCTTTTACGGGGTTGATATTGATCCCCGTATGGTTCAGTTTTGTGTTAAAAAATGTACCGAGTTAAAATACCAGCATGCATTCAACATCATTGAAGCCAGCGTCAGCAATTTACCGTTTCCCGATAACTCCTTTTCAATGATTTATGCCCGTTCCGTAATTCATCACTGGGCTGAACCTAAAAAAGGATTACAGGAGTTGTGCCGTGTTTTAGATCGCGGCGGTCGTATTATCATCCATGAACCCCTAGCTGATGCAGAAGAAACAGCACTGGGTGTTTTTAACCAATCACGTCGTGAATGCGGTGTGGCAGCTATGTCCACAGAAGAAAAATTCACATTAGCCGGTATCACCGATTTTTTATATGGCTGCGATCTTAGTGAGATGAGCTGGACAGTGAGACGTGGAGAAGGTCTAGCAGCTCTGGGCTGTGAAATTTTCATTAAAAAGGTCTGAGTTATCATGGATTATTTCTGTGCTGAAATGTATGCAAAAATGCAACCACGTATAACGGCAATAACTGGCTGCCATGCACTCGATTACATTGCTTTTCGCGATTCGGTTAGGATAAGTACACGCGTTTATTCGACCACTGGTGATAGTGGTTCTTTGACTCAACTGGACTCTGCGGCTGAACACTTACCCATGCTGCTTGGTGCTACAAGCGGCACCACCGGGGCGATGAAAATGGTCAGCGTTCGTCTAAAATCCAGTAAGGAAGCGGTCAGCTCATCAGAGCATAATTTAATTCGTAACCTGCGCGCGCGGCAATTTTTTTCCCCAGGGGATGTTGTTGGCAACCTGTTTACGATTAATCTGTTTTCATCTTTACACTACTTGGCGTGTGAAATTGTAAAACATTGCCGTGCACATGTCGTGCCGGTTGGCGATATGCCCTGCTGCTGAAGAGTCATTTCGAGTTTCTGGCTGAAATACGGCTCTCGGTACTGTTTGGCGTGCCCAGCACCATCGTTCAGTTCGTTGAAGCTATGCTCAGCCTTGGGGTTCCACTGGCAATTAAAAAAGTGCTCTTTACCGGTGAATCGATGCTGGGTGTGCATGAAAACTATCTGCGCGAGATGCTGGGCGCCGATCTGCGGATAATTGGTTTATATGGTTTGTCGGAGTGCGGTTTCATTGGTATGTCCTCCGAAGGGCGGCTTAATCGGTACCTGCTCTTCAGCGATGATTTCTTCTTTGAATATGAAGATAAGAGAGGGCTGCTAGTGACATCGCTGGATCCCGATGTCTCGCGCAAACTTATCAGATATTCCGTGGGCGATATAGGCACATTATCCGTTGAAAATGGTGACCTCTATTTTGAAGGTATTAAACGCAATGCTGTTGATTTTAATTTCATGGGAAATTTGATTAGCCATGAAAAAATATTCAAAATTATTAATCGAAGATTGCCCGATGTGATTGTTCAAATTGTATTGTCTTTATCCGCGGATAGACAAGAGATTATGGATATTAAAATCTGCTGCGAAGTATTTCACAACCTTGATTTGTCCGAACTAACTGAGGAAATCTATCATTTGCCGGATATTTATGAAGCCTATATGAAAAAGCGCGGGCGTATTAATCTCACCCTCGTCGAATATAGCGATTTGCTTTTCTCATCCAGAGGGAAATGCCTGCTAGTTTATGACGCAAGGGAGTCCTGTAATGCAACTTGATAATTTGTGTAATGAAATTGTATCAGGGAATTCGCATACGATAAATGTCAACATAAGGTTTTATAGCGTGTCACCGGAGCAGCAGGAGTAAATCACGTCAGATGATGTTATTGATAATTATGATTTAGATAATAACGTATTGTTTATTCGTGGATGTAATTTGATTGATATTGCCGATGAAAACCTTTATTTGCAGAACGCATGGTTTGCACTGACCGGCAACCTTCTTAATGAAGAACAGATGGATCGGCTGATTCAGAATGCTAGCGCCGAACTGCAAAAGACGAACCCTACAGCCAAACTGCAGGCGATGCATCAACTGATCAATGCATTGCCATCTTTGAGTTTAACGCAGCGCTTTATGATGTTATTATCGCAAGTTGAGGTTTCGGCGGCTCAGGGTAAGGTCATGGCTCCCGTAAGCGACGGTGGTTGTCTTAAAATTATCTTGCTGATGCCGCGGATTATTGCATTGGCGCGCTCTTCCCAACAGTTTTCCGATTCGCCGGAGATCGAAAATTGCAATACCTTTGAGCGTGCTTTTTGGTTAGCATTAACTAGCAAGGAAGCTTCTTCCGACTGGGATATTGATATGCTTTGCCGGTGCATGTCTCTACTGCTGGGCGGGTTTGGTATTGTGACACCCACAACCACCACGATAAGATTTATTGCCAGTACCAAGAGCGACGTCATTTCTGCACTAATCGGTGAGTTTTGTGCCACTGGCCCCGGCGCATATGGGAGCCTGCAAATATGCTATCATGCGACTTTCTAGTGTCCTCCATGAGATTGAAGCCGGGAATCTTGAGGCCGGCGGTAACGCATTATTGCAAAGACAAACCCTGGCTAGGGTTTGGTCACCCGATTATGCAACGGGATGTCCGAGTTGATTTCTTTTTTTCACGCTTTCAGATGCCTATGCGCCCCTTCAGTTCGCTTGCGCGATCTATTTCGGACAATACAGGACTGCAACCCAATGTCGATTTTCTAATTGCAAGCATCATGAGCAAACATCGGGCTTCTCCTGAGCTGGGATTGTTGGCTTTTTTCGTTTGTCGTATGCCGATACTTCTCGCGCACTATCAAGCGCGGTTTAGTGCTCATTCCTTCGGTTTATCATCAAAGGATTTAAGAAAAAAATATAAAAAAGTCCCCAAATTATGGCTATAAAGCATCGCACCGAGCCAAATTTCTTGAGTATATGTCAGAGTATCACCTTAACCGCACCGATGCGTGCTTGCGGGCAAATCGATATTTCTCAATGGAATTTAGCCCATAACTATTTGAAACAGGGCTTGTTACTCGAAGCCTTGCATCAGTTTTCAGTTCGATTCGCTACCGTGGTGGCTAAAAACTCGGATCTCACTTATCGCTATCTCCCTGTTCTGGTTGAACAGTTTTTCTCTACCACCCATTTTGATAGCGATCGGTTATGCGTTGAAGAACATATTGAACGCATTAATGAGACCTACCGTATTCACTGTAAGGCCAGCCCATACGGCAATGGCAGGGCCGTTATTGCGCAGCCAATCATCATGGTCAGTAAGGTCTGCTTCCTTAGCTCGTGTTCTGAGAAAGCCGCTCTTCCATTACTAGGCGATTTATGTAAGATTTCCTCCGTAACCGGAGATTCTTGTACTTTTTCCTTTAATGCGCATCACCCGCTTTTTGAGGAACATTTCCCCTCCCACGCCGTATGTCCTGGTTCACTATTGATTGAGATGGTTCTGGCTTTGGCCACGCAGGGTAGGGCGAAAAATATCGCATCTGTTGCGCTGAAAAAAGTAAAGTTCATTGAAGCAGTTTATCCGGGAGATACCTATCAGTTGACCATTAAACAGGATACAGAGTGTGAACCGGGTGGCGTTTTTTATATTCATACGGAAACTAAAAAACGAAGCACTTGCGGTAAGTTTTCTATCAAATATAAAAAGGAGGATGCGCCATGTTTAACATAATAATCTCTTTTATTCCGTGGAGTATTTACTCCTGGGTTATCAATGGAAACGTTTTAACTCTGGTCGAACGCTCTCTCATCTTAACTGTGCTTTTATCATTCATTCTGTTGATGATGTGTTGCGTAATGAGTTTGGAAAAAGCTTGGGGTCACGAGGAGTCTCCATTCTCGACCCTTTCACTGGAACAGGTACCTTTATCACAAGGCTTTTACAATCTAAACTGATCAAACCAGAGGACATGGAATATAAATTCCGTCATGATATCCATGCCAACGAGATTGTCTTGCTCGCCTATTACATAGCAGCCATTAACATTGAATCGACTTATCATAGTCTTATGAAAGGTGGGTATATTCCTTTTAAGCATATTGGTTTGGCTGATACGTTTCGAATGCTTGAAAAACAAGATTTGATGAAAGGTTTACTAGAGGAAAACAGTGAATATTTAGAGCATCAAAAAAACTGGATATTAAAGTTATCTTTGGTAACCCTCCTTATTCGGTAGGACAAAAGAATGAAAACGATAATAATCCCAATATATCTTATCCCATATTAGATGATCGTATTCGTGAGACTTATATAGCTAAATCGAAAGCAACTAGTACGCAAAAGTTATATGATAGTTATATCCGCGCTATCCGCTGGGCTAGTGACCGTATTGATAATGCTGGGGTAATCGGCTTTGTCACAAATGCCGGTTTTATTACTGGACATTCTATGGATGGTTTACGCAAATGCCTCGTTGAAGAATTTAGCAGCCTTTATATTTTCCATTTACGGGGGAATGCACGGACTTCTGGAGAACAACGTAAAAAGGAAAGTGGTGGCATTTTTGGTGAAGGATCTCGAGCTCCCATAGCTATCTCTATTTTGGTTAAAAATCCAGAATCTCAACAGCGTGGCAAAATATATTTCCGTGATATTGGAGATTATCTCACGAGAAAAGAAAAGCTTATAATAATAGAGTCTCTTGGTAGCATTGATGGTATTACACGGAGCAAACAAGGTTGGCAAATAATTACACCAGATAAGTACAGTGATTGGCTTGATCAACGTGATGACAGTTTCAAAACATTCTTAGCTATGGGTGTCAAAAAGGGGCATGATAAAAAGCTCTTTGAAACTTATTCTCTTGGTGTTTCAACCAATCGTGATGCTTGGACGTATAACTCAAGCCGTGAATCTGTAAAGAAAAATATGAATAACATGACTGCCTTCTATAATAATGAGGTAAAACGTTTAAATAATACCTATTCACATGCTGATCGTACAGCACGTGCAAAGGTCGTGAATGATTTCGTCAATTCCGATGTAAGAAAGATTAGTTGGAGCAGTACTCTTAAGAGAGAATTATTAAGAGGTAAATTTTCCGAATTTGAAGATAAATGCCTTATTCAAAGCCTATACCGTCCTTTTACACAACAATGGCTTTATTACAATAGCGTCTTTAATGAAGCAGTTTATCAAATGCCGCGTATATTCCCGATAAGACAAGCGGTTGATAATAAGGTGATACAAATTACAGGTATAGGAGCAAAGAAAGACTTTTCTGTATTGATGACTAAAGCTTTGCCTAATTTAGATTCAATAGAAAAAGGTCAATGTTTTCCACGCTATATTTACGAAGATACTACGGTTTCAAAAAGTAAAAGTGAGAAACAATCCCATTTATTTACAAATTCTATAGAGGAAAACAAAACAGCTGGTTTACAACGCCGTGATGCCATTACTGATGAAGGATTAGCACATTTTAAAGCCGCTTATCCTAATGAAACCATAACAAAAGATGATCTATTCTATTATGTTTACGGTCTACTTCATTCAGAAGATTACCGTGCTCGTTATGCGCATAATTTATGTAAAGAATTACCTCGCATTCCTTGTGTAAAGAGTGCTGATGATTTTTGGAAGTTCGTAACAGCAGGGCGTGAACTGGGTCATTTGCACGTGAATTATGAAACTGTAAAACCTTATCCAGTCACCTTTAAAAAGGGTAATCCAAAACAGACAGAGATCTCTAATCCCGAAGAATTTTACTACGTTACAGAAATGAAATTTTCTGGGAATAGTAAGGAAAAGGATAAATCGACTGTTTTTTATAATAGCAATATCATCATGACGGATATACCTCTTAAAGCTTATGAGTATATAGTCAATGGAAAGCCTGCTCTTGAATGGGTTATGGAACGTCAATGTGTTAAAACAGATAAAAAGAGCGGCATTGTTAATGATGCTAATCGCTATGCTGTTGAAACCATTGGCAACCCTGCTTATCCATTAGAGTTGTTTCAAAGGGTTATTACCGTAAGTTTAGAAACAATGAAGATTGTTAAGAACTTACCAAAATTAGAAATTAAAGAAACTGAATAACTTATAAAGCATGCTTACATAATGGGTATGCTAAATTCACAAGGGGTATAGAGCTTATAACCATAATCTATACCTCTCTTGTTAAGTTGATTAGATACAATCTCAAAAAGACAGTTTATATGCGTTATTCTAAAAAGAAATCATTTGCACTTTTAAATACTCTTATTTGGATTGCTTTAAGACTTTTAAGAAACCCACTCTTAAATAGAATTAGATTTTTTTACATTGCTGTTAAGAGATTATATCGCAATCTAAAATGATAGCTTTATTGTTTTCAAAAGCTTTGTTTAAAGAGAGTTATGTATATTCATTTTGTTTATAGGTTTTGAAGGTGTAAAAATCGTCACCCCCCTCAAAACGTATATTATTAGTTGAATTTATAGGTTGTGTTATCAATATGAGTTGTTTTTTAAAGGTCTGTAAAATCTTCACCTATTAAAATATAATGTTTTTACTTTTTATTGTTTTTTTATCTAAAAAGAGCAACCATCAAAACCCAAAACCCCGTCAAAACTCATAACCATAAGGGTCTTGATAGCATTTCTTATGAGTTACAAACCAACTTTTGAAAGGCTTTACAGGATCATACGCTTTTCATAAGACATGTTTTAATCACTCACTAAAATAATCTATTTTGTCAGTTCAATTTACTGACACATAACTGACAAATATATATTGTTAGTTGAATTTATGGGTTACTATTTAAAAGGTTGTATCATTAAAAATACTAACATATTGAAATATATTGATTTTAATTTTCTCTCATTAAAAAAAATAATATAGGCTCTAAAAAGAACTGACAACACTGACACGGTCTATTAAAAGGGATTTTTCTAATCTTTATAATGATCAATCTCTTTTTAGATGTTTTCATAACAAGCAATAAATCGCAATTATTCTATTTATCAACTAGTTGTATAACATCATCTAAGGTATAAGTTTTCATGAATCTTCCCCTGCATACTCTTTAATTCTTTTGCAGAGAAATTCATAAAAATTACTTGCGTAATATTCGGAATCTTCAGATGTATACTTGAGATAGAGTGGGCATTCACCATCCCGAAACTGCGTATAATCAAAGTAAAAGGTTTCATCAAGATCATAACTCACAACGAGCTGTTCTGGTGTCGCAAAACCATGTTTTCTATCGAGTAAGTTTTGGTAAACAATATCACCAGCAGGAATACCTTCCCCACAATCTCCATAAAGGCTATAAATTTCTTCACCACCAATTTCTCCTCCTCCATATTTTTTTAAGAAAACTTTGTAAGAGGATGTGAATTGCAAGCCGAGAGTTTTCTCCGCCTTTTCAATCTGTAAATCATCTGTTTCATTCTCTTCATCATCTTCACTACCCAAATTGATAATCTCATCATCATATTTATTCACTTTATCAATTAATACTGCAACATCATCTAAGGTATAGGTTTTCATAGATGATCCTCAAAACGTGCGTTATAAACGCTCCATATTTCCTCGCTATCAATTTCACCTCTTCCATAATTTTTTCCAAAAGCTCTTGTAAAAAGGGATAGGTTGCGGAGTGGGAGTGTTCTCAATCTTTTCAATTGGTTGGTCACCATCAAGTATCTCTTCTCCCGCGTGTACTTTAATTCTTTTGCAAAGGAATTCATAAAAATTACTGGCGTAATATTCGCAATTATCCAATGGATACATAACATAGATTGGACATTCTCCATCCCGAAACTGCGTATAATCAAAATAAAAAATTTCATCAAAATCAGCGTAACACACGACAAGCTGTTCTGATGTTGCAAAACCATCTCTTCTATCATTTAAGTTTTGGAAAACAATATCACCACCAGGGATATCTGCTCCACACTCCTTATAAAGGCTAAAGATTTCTTCACCACCAATTTCTCCTCCTACATATTTTTTTAAAAAGCTCTTATAAGAAGATGTGAATTGCACATCGAGAGCTTTCTCCGCCTTTTCAATCCGTAGATCATCAGCCGCATTTTCTTCAGTACGAAAATTGATAATATCATTATATTTATCAACTAATTCTACAACATCATCTAAGGTATAGGTTTTCATAGATGATCCTCAAAACTTGCGTAACGCTCCATATTTCCCCTATCAATTGCCCCTCCTCCATAGTTTTTTCCAAAAACTCTTGTAAAAAGGTACAGGTTGCGGAGTGGGAGTGTGCTCAATCTTTTCAATCGGTTGATCACCTTCAGGTATCTCAACTCCCGCGTGTACTTTAATTCTTTTACAGAGGAATTCATAAAAATTACTGGCGTAATATTCGCAATCTTCAGATGGAAGCATGACATAAAGTGGGCATTCACCATCCCGAAACTGCGTATAATCAAAGTAAAAGGTTTCACCAAAATCAGCGTAACACACGACAAGCTGTTCTGATGTTGCAAAACCACGTTTTCTAGCATTTAAGTTTTTGAAAACAATATCACCACCAGGGATATCTGCTCCACACTCCTTATAAAGGCTAAAGATTTCTTCACCACCAATTTCTCCTCCTACATATTTTTTTAAAAAGCTCTTATAAGAAGATGTGAATTGCAAATCGAGAGCTTTCTCCGCCTTTTCAATCCGTAGATCATCAGCCACATTTTCTTCAGTACGAAAATTGATAATATCATTATATTTATCAACTAATACTGCAACATCAGCTAAGGTATAGGTTTTCACAAATCTTCCCCTGCGTGCTCTTTAATTCTTTTACAGAGAAATTCATAAAAATTACTTGCATAATAATGTGACGCTCCAGATGGAATCTTGACGTAGAGTGGGCATTCACCATCCTGAAACTGAGTATAATCAAAGTAAAATGTCTCCCCAAAATCAGTTCTACTGACAACAAGCTGTTCTAATGTCGCAAAACCATGTTTCCTATGATATAAGTTTTTATGCACAATATCACCAGCAGGATGATCCTCAAAACTTGCGTTATAAATGCTAAAAATTTCCTCATAACCAATTTCTCCTCCCTTATAATTTTTTAAAAAATCCTTATAAGAAGTTGTAAACTGTAAACCGAGAGTTTTTTCTGCCTCTTTAATCCGTACATCACTAACTGCATCCTCTGCAGTACCAAAATTGATAATCTCATCATCATATTTATTTACTTTATCAATTAATTGTACAACATCAGCTAAAGTATAAGTTTTCATAGGTTGTTCTCCATAAATTATTATTTTTTAGTTGCTATATCTTTCTTTTCATAATCTTTAGCACGTTCCTTCCAGTATTTCGTCCTCCATTTATCGAATAGGTCTCTGTCAATAGCTGATCCCATTGTATTAGGATTAATATGAATAACTGAATTATGTTTATTATGAAACGCATTTGTAACCTCTGCTATGGGACCATCATGTGTTTGCAGCATATGATGCAATTCAATGGGATTTTCATTAAAGTCAAGAGGTGCTCTTCCTGTTTTCATCCTTTCAATATTTGTACCTTTTACTTCTTTTCCTTTTACTGTCCAACTAACAATCTGGTTAGGATCAAACAGATCATCTCTCTGATAGACTTTGTTTGTCTGAGTAATTTTTTCTCCCTTGTTAGTTATTTCAAACTCAACCTCAATAGGTTTTGA
>NZ_JBHIOW010000013.1:0-38283 GCF_042195725.1 Bartonella sp. AP65SXKL | reverse complement strand
TTTTTTTAAATAAAATAACCCAAACTTTACCAATAAAATATTGAACAAAAAATCCTATTTCAAGACATTATTGGAAAAATAAGAAGCGTATAAAAGTTTCTTGCTGGATAGCAGCGGCTTTCAGATTATAATACCCTCCCCTCACAACGGTTGCAACTTGTCTTACATATCGCAAGGATGTCATGTAAAAGGCTAAAGATAGAGTACATATTCTATAATCACCATTGCATAAATATCTTACACGCTTTATGCTTTTCCATGGGAGCAAAAGGAAGATGTCAATGTCATCTAAACTGACGCGTAACCAAACATTGGTTTTAAATACTTTAAAAAATGCAAAAGGGCCTTTAAGTGCTTATGCGATTCTCAATCACTTACGCGAAGAAGGTTTTCGCGCACCTCTCCAAGTTTATCGTGCGTTAGAAAAACTCGTACAGTTAAAGTGTATTCATCGTCTTGAAAGTGTAAATGCCTTTATGGTCTGTTTACACCCTGAAAACTGTCAACATGAACTTACAACGTTTATAATTTGCGAAAACTGTGGCACAGTCAACGAAATACAAAATCAAACGATTGTATCAAGTTTAAAACAGATGGTTCAAGCGGTTGACTTCCAAGCACACAAAAGCACCCTAGAAGTACGAGGTCTTTGTAAAAAATGCGCAATAAAATAAGACATCTAACTTGACAATAAGATCTCTAACTTGCAAGTTTATATATTTAGCATTATGTAGCAGGGATCGCCTTATTGTTGGAAAAGCTTTTATCGTCCGTGCATATATCACCCTACCCTAGAGTGAGAGGCTTATTGTACTCGTTAGAACATAAATATTGAAAGTATAAAATCATGTCCGTATCTGAGACCATTTTTTCAACAAAAAATCTCGATAAAATGAAACAAAAAAAAGTAATCAAGGTCCTTCTTATCGTCTTTGCGCTTTTTGTACTTTGGTTTAGCTATAAGTGGACGACGCAATGGTGTTGTATGCTGTCCACTGAAGATGCCTAAACTGTGGCACAGTCCACGAAATACAAAATCAAATGATTGTATCAAGTTTAAAACAGATGGTTCAAGCGGTTGACTTCCAAGCACACAAAAGCACCCTAGAAGTACGAGGTCTTTGTAAAAAATGCGCAATAAAATAAGACATCTAACTTGACAATAAGATCTCTAACTTGCAAGTTTATATATTTAGCATTATGTAGCAGGGATCGCCTTATTGTTGGAAAAGCTTTTATCGTCCGTGCATATATCACCCTACCCTAGAGTGAGAGGCTTATTGTACTCGTTAGAACATAAATATTGAAAGTATAAAATCATGTCCGTATCTGAGACCATTTTTTCAACAAAAAATCTCGATAAAACGAAACGAAAAAAAGTAATCAAGGCTCTTCTTATCGTCTTTGCGCTTTTTGTACTTTGGTTTAGCTATAAGTGGACGACGCAATGGCGTTATATGCTGTCCACTGAAGATGCCTATGTACAAGGAGATATAGCCGCTATTGCGACTAAATTAAATGGATATATTGAAAAAATTGCCATTAAAGCCAACCAAGTTGTAAAAAAGGACGATGTTTTATTTTACTTAGACAATGGTGATTATCAAATAGCCTTGGATCAAACAGAAGCGCATCTTGACACACAGAAAAAAACACTTCTACGCATTGATGCGCAAATCACAGCCGCTCGTAGTTCTTTAGATGATGCAAAAGCACAAAAAGCAGCCGCTTCAGCCATAGCAACCAATGCACAACTCACCTTAAAACGTGTAACAGAACTGAAAGCCAATCGTTATGCTCCTCAATCCAATGTTGATGATGCCAAATCCGCTTATGAACAAGCCATTGCGAATGTTAACAGAGCGGATGCAAAAATGGCTTCAGCACGTGCAAATATCCGAGTGCTAGAAGCGCAACGAAGTGAAACAGAAAGCGAAACAAAGAGTTTAGAGCTCTCGCGTAAAAAAGCACAACGTGATCTTGATTCGACCATTATACGAGCGCCATTTGATGGAGTTATAGGAAATTTAACAGCAAAAACGGGAGATTTTGTTGTAAATGGCCAACGTCTTGCGGCGTTAGTCCCCATACATGCACTTTATATTGAAGCAAACTATAAAGAAACACAGCTACAAGACATTCATACCGGACAAAAAGCTTATATTTCTGTTGATGCCTTCGAAAATGATGTTTTTACAGGAACAGTGCTTTCTATTTCGCCCGCAACAGGCGCTGTTTTTTCTCTTCTGCCTCCACAAAATGCTACCGGTAACTTTACAAAGATTGTCCAGCGCATTCCCGTACGTATTTCTATTCCAGAAGAAGTCTTAAAAACCGGACATATCCGAGCAGGAATGAGTGTTTCGGTGAAAATTGATACACGTACAAAGCCACAAGATAAAAGTCTCTTATAAAAAAGTAGAAGATCTTACTATGACATCTTCCATACCAGAGCTCATACAGTCTCAAGAACGCATAGGAATGCGCAAAATTGTAGTTTTTATAGCTATGTCTTTTGGCATGTTTATGGCAATCTTAGATATCCAAATCGTTTCCTCTTCTTTAGCTGAAATTCAAGCGGGTCTTACAGCAAGCTCTGAAGAAATTTCATGGGTTCAAACTTCCTATCTCATCGCTGAAGTCATCATGTTGCCGCTTTCTGGATTTTTAGGAAGATTGCTTTCAACACGTGTTTTCTTCACCATATCAGCGATCGGGTTTACGATTACTTCTGTTCTTTGTGCAACAGCAACATCTATTGGAGAGATGATTTTGTATCGCGCACTACAAGGTTTTATTGGTGGAGGAATTATCCCAAGCGTTTTTGTCGCCTCTTATGTTCTTTTTCCTCCTTCCAAACGCCCAATTGTTACCCCTATTGTTGGACTAGTAGCAACATTGGCCCCCACCATTGGTCCAACCGTGGGAGGCTATATTTGTCATCTCTCATCATGGCATTGGCTCTTTCTCATCAATGTACCCTGCGGGATTATCATCTCAATTCTCGCTTGGAAATTAATTGATTTTGATAAAGCTGATCCCTCTTTAATGAAGAAGTTTGATTGGTTAGGATTCATTTCTATGGCTACTTTCTTGGGAACTTTAGAGTATATTCTAGAAGAAGGAGCACGTCATGATTGGCTGAGTGATACGCTGATTCGGGATTTGTTCATTACCATGATTCTTGCTGCAGCCTTATTCTTCTGGCGTGCTTTTACAGTAAAAGAACCCATTGTAGATCTCTCTACTTTTTCTAATTTTAATTTTTCAGCTGCATCCATTTTTTCCTTTTCATTGGGAATAGGCCTTTATGGACTCACGTACCTTTATCCTGTCTATTTAAGCCAAATCCGCCACTTTGATGCTCTCATGATTGGAGAAACATTGTTTCTTTCAGGATTCGTCATGTTATTAACTGCCCCGCTTGCTGGATTTCTTTCAGCACGAATGGATGCACGTTTAATGATGGCAATAGGACTTTTTGGTTTTGCAATAGGTATTTGGATGGCGAGCTCTATCACAGATAACTGGGATTTTTGGCAGCTTTTTTGGCCGCAAGTTTTCCGTGGTGCTTCTGTAATGTTATGTATGGTTCCTATTAATAATATTGCCTTGGGAACACTCCCACCAGAACGGATGCAAAATGCTTCTGGACTCTTTAATCTCACCCGGAATCTAGGTGGGGCTGTAGGGCTTGCCATTATCAACACTCTCATAACAAAACGCACAGACTTCCATCATGAACGAATAGCCGAAACTCTTAACTACGCAAACAGACAAGCAACTGAAATGCTTTCAAATCTTACTGTATTATTCAAAACAGAAACCTTTGATTCCTATACTCTGGCTCTTTCTCAATTGTTTGGTATGGTACGCATACAAGCAACCATTATGGCTATTAGTGATATTTTCTTTATCATAACCATCATCTTTGGTGTTTTGACATTTATGACCATATTTCTCAAAAAAATACCACCTCTCATGGATTCACCACCAAATCACTAAGCTTAATTAAAATTGAGAAATATTTTTTATCCTTATCACTTTCCTCGTTTCCTATGCACTTTATCTTGTCTCAAGAGACAGTATAAATAAGCATATGATTCTAAATGATTCTTCTGATAAAAATTCTTTTAATGCGGGCTCTTTCCGCACTTAAAAACAACTTCTCGCATACAAAAATTGTTCTAGATGATAATAAACAAAGAGCTTATCTAAAGTGCTCCACACCATAAAGATAAAGCAGCCATTTCTATAAGATTTTTGATTTATCACCATAGGGCACAAAAGATTAAAAGATTCTTTGCCCTTTACTCTTTTGATTCTTACAAGAATATTCATAAAAGATTTATGATTCTTGTGATTTTTATTCACGCACATATTTCTCTTATAATGTGTAGGATAACGTTTTTTTTGATTCTGAATGCAAAATTTTACATGAGAAAATCATTTTGTATTTGATACTCTCATGCCAATTGCAAAACGATTTACCTTTATAGCAAAAAAGTAATGATATATTTTTTTCAAAAAAGCTGCTTTTAAACATGTAATTTTATTTTTTTTACACTCTTTAAAAAAAGCTGATACTTACAATTTTGATTCTACTGCTGCATATTTTTCTTTCTTAAGCCCCTTCTCTTTCAACAAGCGCTAAAATTGTATAAAATTTCTCAAAATATCTCTCTATTGAATCAATCAAAACCATTCCCTTGCACATAAAAAGCAAAGAAATAAAAACTGTTTAAGAAAAAAGTAAAACATCCAACCGTTTTGATGCAAGATTTATCAACGATATTGAAAACTGGAAAACTGTATGATGATAGCGACTTTAAAAGAACACAAGACAACTCAAAAATCCGGTTCCTTCAGTATTATAAAATAAGACACTATTTCAAAAAATGAGCTTAAAATATATTCTTACTCACTTAACTGAAATTATCAAAAATAAGAAACCAGCCCCATAAAGAAAAAGCCATATAATAAAATCGCAATACAACTCCCCAAAACTTTGTACCGCTAAATACCTTGGCACTGTCAAAACGGTATGCTCTTCTCAATGGCAGCTGCTGAAAAACGAAATAAACACTATCTTCAAGCGACTTTATGATGCTGAAAACGATTTGAAACTTCTCGTTCTCCACTAGGAACCAAAGTGCCATAACACCCAGAAAGATAATGTGGTATCAGTTCCAACGCTTGAAAGCGATGTTTTTCGTAAGGACCAGGCATTGCCAAATTTTCTGTTAAACTATTTGAAAAGCCAAAACGTTGATAAAATTCAAAATCCCCTACCAGCAAAATGGCGCCATATCCCAATTTTTTTGCTGTTTCAATTGCATGGCGGACTAAAATTGATCCTATTCCCATACCAGCACATTCAGACGCAACAGCCAAGGGGCCTAAAAGTAAAGCATGTTGTGTTTCATTTTTTTCTTTAGAAAAAGAAACATGCCAAAGACGGACACTTCCCACAAGCTCTCCAAGCACATTTTTAACCACAAAAGAGAGCCCTTGAGCAGCCAAACGACCACGACGTAAAACCTCTGATGATTTACGTTTACGTCCATACCCCATCATTGAATCAAGCAAATTTTCTCGATAAGGCTTATCGGCTTCTTGCTCCAATAAAAGTGTAAAACATGCCCCATCTTTTGTTTGAAAATTAATCATGTTCATCTCTATAACCGCCCTCTTACAGCGCCATGACGAGCATAGCAAAAAATCTAAAAAACTATAGTTAAAAGGAAATGTCAGATCACATATGATCGTAAAGGCTCAAAACCATTAAAAGCAACCGATGCGTAAGTTGTTGTGTAAGCACCCGTTCCATGAATCAATATTTCATCTCCTATCGTTAGGGATAGAGGAAGCGGATAAGGTGTTTTTTCATAGAGAACATCTGCCGAATCGCATGTCGGTCCAGCCAAAATACAAGGCTCCATCACCTTATCATCATGAGGTGTCTCAATAGGATAACGAATGGCTTCATCCATAGTCTCAGCAAGACCATTAAATTTCCCAATATCAAGATAAACCCATCGTACATTATCGTTATCAGCTTTTTTAGATATTAGAACAACTTCTGTACGAATAA
The DNA here is from genome assembly GCF_042195725.1 of Bartonella sp. AP65SXKL. NCBI lineage: Bacteria > Pseudomonadati > Pseudomonadota > Alphaproteobacteria > Hyphomicrobiales > Bartonellaceae > Bartonella > Bartonella sp. AP65SXKL. The sequence continues at coordinate 32,189 of NZ_JBHIOW010000013.1, read as the reverse complement.
CACCAGCATTGCCAACCATCGCACGTCCTGGCTCAATAATCGTCTCAGGGATACGATTACCAAAATGCTTTTTCAATGAATCAAAAACTGCTGTACCATAAGCTTGTTCTGTAGGGACATCTTTCAAATAACGCGTTGGAAAACCGCCCCCCATATTCACCAACCTTAGTGAAATGCCTTCTTGTTCCAAACGCTTAAAAACTGTAGAAGCATCCGATAAAGCACGATCCCACGCACTCAAATCAACCTGCTGAGATCCAACATGAAAAGAAACACCATAGGCTTGCAAACCCAATTGGTGTGCCCGTCTTAGAACATCAACCGCCATATCTGGAACACAACCAAATTTGCGTGACAATGGCCACTCTGCACCTTTGCCATCGGTAAGAACACGGCAAAAAACACGTACTCCTGGAGCAACACGCGCAATTTTTTCCACTTCTTCAACACAATCAACAGCATAAAGTGAAACTCCCAATGCATATGCTCGTGCAATATCACGCTCTTTTTTAATCGTATTTCCAAAAGAAATACGCTCTGACGTTGCTCCTGCTTTTAAAGCCATTTCAATTTCTGCAACAGAAGCCGCATCAAAAGAAGATCCTAAAGAACTTAGCAAACGCAAGATTTCAGGAGCTGGATTTGCCTTTATTGCGTAAAAAATACGAGACTGCGGCAGAGCTTTTTCAAAATTTAAATAGTTATCACGAACAACATCAAGGTCAACAATTAAGCATGGACCTTCAGAACGATGTGTTGCAAGAAAATCGCGAATACGTTGCGTTGCCATCTGCAATTCTCCTTGAGGGAACGCTCCCCCACTCTATGCTTAGACAGCCAAAGCTGCCAAAAGCTAAAGGACAAAAAACACACAACAACCATCCCCATTCTGATTACAAAAAACCAGAAATTAGCATTGCATGCTGCGAAAGAACAGCGCGAAACCGCGTTATTCTATTTTATCTGCCTTTTTGATTGGAGTTGAGAAAACCACTTCCGCACTGAAGGCAATGAGGTGTGCCTCTATAGTTATCCCAGCATTTAAAAGCTGGAAGACACCAGAAAGGCCCGCACCGTCGTTGCTTCAAGATGTCCTCATTCTTGCAATTGGCTGTAAGAATGACTGGAGCGGTTAGTTCCAGGTACCGTACCGGTTAATCTCACCATTTGAGAACCAGCGGACACCCACAGGCACGTGCGACTTTGGGCAAGGCATCCTATAAAACGAATTCTTTCTCATTTCAATCATTTTTTTAATTTTAAACATTTTTTAATTCTTAAAGATAAAATGATGCGAAAAAACAACACTCTCCCCCAGACAAAGCCATCCATCCGCTTTCATGAGATCACACCCTTACATTATCCGTACAACATAAATCACTGTCTTGCGTTTAAAGCCCCTCGTTTCTTTACCCTATTCTATCTCCTAATATCTGCAGCAGAAAATAACGCAAATAAATTACTCAAAACATTAATTTATAATGATAATTTATTATTGTACCCTTAAACAAAAATCCCATTATAAAATCCTCTTATTTCAACCCTCTTACAATGAATCAATTAAAATCATTCTTTTGCGCATCACAAATAAAAAACAATTGAAAAAAGGAGTACCTCTTATATATCCTCTCAAATGCAAAGATGACCAACATTGAAGACTGAGGATAGTAACGACTGAAGCACCATAGTCTTTAAAGATAACGTGTCCTTCCCCCAACAAAACACCATTATCTTTCTCATTTACATCCTAAAAAACATCCCTACTTCCACATTCATTTCACAGCATCGCTTAAGCAAAATATCATGAAGAATTCCGCGTATAATATAGCTTGTATGATATAGATCAACTACATCTCACCCTCTTTATACTTATGAAATTAAAAACAAACGCTCCCATTCTATCTGCCAACTCCCAATATTGCAGAAACTCCTACATTGAAATGTTTCATAACACCTTATCTAAAATGATTTTTGTCCACACGTTGCTCCCATTTGCAACGTACAAGTGAATGAATTTTACGCGATTCGTTCTCATCTAATCTGAAAGCAACAAAGTTCACAATATTGAACTCTTTTATTCAAATGAATAATAAATTATCATTATAAATTAATGTATTATATTAAATTCTGAAATCATAAACTCCTATTATCATTTTATTTTTCCACCTAGCATCTGCTTTTTAATCACATCTTATTCATACGCTTTTCTCTTAAACTATAATCTCCCTCCTCTGCGCTGTTGGTGAACGGCTTTTCTATTTTAAAATGAAAAGTATTTGAAAACTCAATCCTATAAGTCAAGGAGAGCGAACAATCTATAATGATTATTTATAAGTCAAATAATTTAATATAAACAAAAAGACCGAATAATATCCGGTCTTATGAAATATTTTTCTACTAATATTAAAAAACTCTTCTCTCTTAAATTTAAGAGAAAAACGCTACAATTTAAAGCCCTACACTGCGATATCCTTATGTCCCTTGATGAGAATCAATTGCACGCAACTTCAACAATTGAAATTGCCTATGGCGCTCACGAAAGCGCTCTCTATCGGCTTCACTACGCGTGTTATAACAAGCATCACAGGAAACACCTTCCTCATAATGAGGCGATAATTTGCTTTCAGCATTAAGAGGAGAACGACACGCGCGACATAATTCGCGTCCACATTCTTCAAGACCATGTTGAACAGAAACACGCTCATCAAAAACAAAACACTCACCCCACCATAAACTTTTCTCTTTTGGAATTTTTTCTAAATATTTTAGAATACCTCCTTTTAGATGGTAGACTTGCTCATAACCAAGATCACGAACATAAGCTGTTGATTTTTCACACCGAATACCACCTGTACAAAACATGGCAATTTTCTTTTTTTTCTTTAACTCAGCCTCATGTTTACGCACCCATTCAGGAAATTCGCGAAATGTTTTAATCTGCGGATCAATCGCTCCTTGAAAACTCCCTATTGCATATTCATAGTCATTCCGTGTATCGATTAAAATTGTCTCTTCATCTTGAATAAGAGCATTCCAATCTTCAGGATCGACATAAGTACCAACAACTTTTAGCGGATCAACCCCTTCAACCCCCATCGTCACAATCTCTTTTTTCAACCGCACTTTCATGCGATGAAAAGGCATTTTTGATGCCCATGAATATTTAATCTCCGGCGTTTGAAACGCTGGCTCAGCCGTAATAAAATCCACCAATGCCTCAATCGCATCACAAGAACCAGCAACTGTTCCATTAATGCCCTCTTGTGCTAAAAGCAGAGTGCCTTTGATATCCTTTGCTTGACATAAATCCTGCAAAGGTTTTTGTAATTGATGATAATGCTTCAAATCTGCAAAGCAATAAAGTGCAGCAACTTTAAAATTCTTTTCCATGTGTTTTGCCATAACGCGCGTTTCATTCAATTTCAAGATTTATTCATGTACTCTTTAACATATTGTGCTTAATCAAACGATACAAATAATATCATCTCCAAGAAGAAAAAATATCATGTGCCAAAAAAGAGAAAAGCTTTTATTATATCTCCAAGGACAAACTGTTATACCTGTTTTACTCATTGACAATCTACAAAGTGCTGTACCCTTAACACGCGCTCTTGTCAAAGGTGGATTAAAAACAATTGAGATCACCTTGCGAACACCAAATGCCCTCAAAGCAATTCAGAAAATTACACAAGAAGTCCCTGAAGCAATTGTTGGAGCCGGCACAATTCTCAACACAACACATTACGAAAAAGCCGAACAAGCTGGAGCCAAGTTTATTGTAAGCCCCGGATTATCCAATGAACTAATCAATTGTGCAAAAAATAGTGAAATTCCCCTTCTTCCCGGTGCAATGACCCCAAGTGAACTCATGCAAGCATTAAACAAAGGCTATTCATATCTTAAATTTTTCCCTGCTGAAGCTGCTGGGGGTATTTCCTTCATCGAAGCTTTAGCATCTCCCTTCTCTGATATCCGGTTTTGCCCAACAGGCGGTATTACACAAAAAAGTGCACCACAATGGCTCCAACTGCCCAATGTCTTCTGCGTTGGAGGTTCTTGGATAGCGCCCCAAAAACTCATTGCAATAAGTGATTGGGATTCGATTACTGCATTAGCATATACCGCATCACAACTTCCCTCTCCCTCGAAAAAAGCTCTTTCTACAATATAATGTAATGTGCAAGAATATCAGCCCCTTCAACAAGACCAAAGCTTTCACACATCCTTGCGCAATCTTTTAACATCGTCATAAAACCATAAATCATCACCCGATCTTCATTAGGATGAATTTTGCGAGTTCTATTGTTTCAAAGCCGCTTGTTTCAAAAAAGCACCCACTCTCCATAACAGTCGTAATACGCCCCATATGCTCAGAAAGCTCACGAGTGGTCATAGGATAAAATTTCAGCTGTTGTGCATATGCCCCACAATGAGTGGATCTTGTTGCAAAGAGGAAACGAGATCTTTTACATAAATTAACTCATTCTTTTCGCGCGTTATTTTAATAAGAACAACTTCTGAAAATTTTTCATAAATGTCAGGCTCACAAATAAAGCTTACAAAAAGAAAAAAAACCGTACCGGTTTGAAAGAAGATAAAGCATCAACTTTCCCACTCATTACTCCACAAAAGCGCGCTCTACAACATAAGTAGCAGGAGCATTATTGGCCCCTTCAACAAGACCAAAGCTTTCACACATCCTTGCGCAATCTTTTAACATAGCCATGGAACCACAAATCATCACCCGATCCTCATCAGGATGAATCTTAGGAAGGCCTGTTGTTTCAAAAAAGTCCCCACTTTCCATCACAGTTGTAATACGACCCATATGCTCAGAAGCTTCACGAGTAGTCATAGGATAAAATCTCAACTGTTGTGCATACTCTCCAATGAGTGGATCTTGTTGCAAAGAGGAAACAAGATCTTTTGCATAAATTAACTCATTTTTTTCGCGCGTTGTTTGAATAAGGACAACTTCTGCAAATTTTTCATAAGTTTCAGGATCACGAATAAGGCTTGCAAAAGGAGCAATTCCCGTCCCAGTTGAAAGAAGATAAAGACGTTTTCCAGGAATAAGAGCATCAAGAACCAGCGTTCCTGTAGATTTTTTACGCATGAGAACTGTATCACCAATTTTAATTTTTTGGAGATGCTCGGTTAAAGGTCCCCCTGGAACTTTTATCGAAAAAAACTCAAGCTGTTCATCCCAAAAGGGGCTTGCAATCGAATAAGCGCGATAAATCGGCTTTTCTGCATTTGGCAAACCGATCATAACAAACTCACCCGAACGAAAACGAAAACTTTCCGGACGATTCAGACGGAATTTAAATAACCGATCTGTGTAGTGACAAACCTCTTGGACAGTAAGGGCGAACACATTCTCAGGAATCGGAAAATTTGCAACGCTGCTGATGCTTGACGGAACATTGGTAGCAGACGTATTCATACTCTTCCCTATATTTTATTGAACGTTAAATTTCGAATCCTTGACGTGATATAGTACTTGCACAACCATCTGCCAACAATTTTCTTAAAACAAAAGCCTCAAGGTTAACACTTTTATGTCAAAATTAAATAAATGAATCTAGCGCGCTCTATCAGCGATAAAATTGATTTCACTTAAAACCAATCAAAGACTAGAAAGTAAATATTGGATACCCAATCCATCTTGAAAATAAATAATATCCAAATCAACGGGTTTTCTAAGTCAACAGTTTTAATGTATCAGAAAGTGTTTACACACTGTTTTCCATTTAACAAAAATAATTTTAAGTGCATGAGACGACATCCAAAATTGCACAGATGAGTGATCTTCCCCCTCATGGTAGAAAACTTGTAATACATTGACTTAACGTGGTTAATTTAATCATTTTACCTTCTCTAAATAAGAAGCCAATGCAATATTTAATCACAACAATCACACCAGCAATAATAGTCTAACATTGCACTCTTCAAAATGATACAATACAATAAACTATGTTTATTTTTTTATATGCCTAAACGAGGGAAAATAAGTAAAAAAGTCTATGTTTTACAAATCATTAGAAGATACCATGTTGATAACAACACAAATAAAACTAAACTATCTCTTATATCTAGAGTACCATTTTACATAAAAAACGACTTTAATGGCAGCATAGGCTTCTTAATGATTTTGACCATAGCAAATAGTGTCTTTCCCCTATATCGTAAAGAACCTCAATGAAACAACCAAAAAAACTCCGTATTTCACGAACACAGATAAGCTTTTAAAATGAACAAATCCGTTAATGATGAAATAGATACATCACTCTATACAGCTGTAGCAACCATCGATGTCAGTGCCATTGTTGCCAATTATATTACTTTAGCCAAACGTGTAGCTCCAACACAATGTTCAGCAGTTGTAAAGGCAAACGCCTATGGATTAGGAGCTCACAAAATTGCTCCTGCCCTTTATCAAGCTGGTTGTCGCACTTTTTTTGTCGCCCAAATCAGAGAAGCACTCCAATTAAAAAGCATTTTACCATCAAATGTCACAATTGCCATTCTGAATGGACTTCCACACTTAGCAGAAGAGTTTGTCGCACAATCTGGTATTGTTCCTGTTCTAAACTCTTGGAATGCCATTGAAAATTGGCAAAAAATTTGTCAAAAAAAAGATAAAAAATTTCCAGCAATTGTTCAAATCGATACCCATATGAACCGATTAGGACTGGATCAAAAAGAATTACAAAAACTCATCAAACACCCTACAATTTTCGAAAAAGCAGAAATAAAATATATTCTTAGTCATCTTTCTAACGGAGAAGATGATACCCACCCATCAAATTATGCCCAATTGACTTCTTTCAAAACGATCCTTGCGCAATTGCCTGCTTGCAAAGTTTCCTTTGCCAATTCTGGAGGTATCTTTCTAGGATCAGATTTTTATTTTGATCTTGTTCGTCCAGGCATTGCACTTTACGGAGTTGATCCGCGGGGAAAACACCCATCACCTTTGAAACCTGTTTTAAAACTTGAAGCCCAAGTCATTCAAAGCCGCGTTGTTGATATAGGAGCACCTGTTGGTTATGCAGAAAGCTTTATAACCAACAGACCAAGCACTCTTGCAACCATTTCTATAGGCTACGCAGACGGCTGGCTCCGTACTCTTTCGAATAAAGGAACTGTTTATTTCAACGGGCACAAACTTCCCATGGTTGGGCGGGTTTCTATGGATTCCATTATTGTAGATACGACCGATCTTGAACAAAAACCTCAAACTGGTGACTGGGTAGAACTCATTGGTCCCCATCAAACACTTGAAAAAGTATCTATAGATGCCGATACCCTTCCCAATGAAATTCTAACATCTCTTGGCTCCCGCTATAAATACATTTACACATAAAAACTCTTTAAAAAAATAAATTGATAAAAATCATCATTTTAGAAAATTGAGGGGCTTTTACAAAAGATTTTACAACAATCAACCACATAGAATGGTCATAGATACCGTACATTCACAGAAATCTCAAAACAGACAAGTTGATGGACTGTTTTATGGAAGTAGCTTTCATCTAAAATACAAAAACTTAGCCTTTCCCCATAAATTAACAAAAAAGAATCTACTACAAAGTTTTTAAAATTAATTTCCCAATTAAAATCATTCGCTTGCATACCACAACCTAGACTATGTGTAGATAAAAATGATTTAAGAAAAGAATAATGCTTCTAATGAACCGCCTCAAATACCAAAGGCTGTAAGCAGCACCCACGAACTGGCAAAGTGTATGATAGTGCCAACTTCCTTCTTCATAGAGCATAAAGATTGGGGAGCTCTCAATAGATTTATCGTTGTACCATTCACAAGCGCCGTCGCGAAATGGGATTGGGAGCGAAATGTCTCTTTAAAACAAACACGTGAATTAACAACACAAGAATATTCTTTTTGGAGCGTTCTGTTTCACATGAGGGTCGTGCCCCCACTAAAAAACACAATAAATAAAAATATGGAGCAATGTGTAATCCCCATTATTTAAAAAACATTGCTTTAAATGCTTTTGAAAGCCATAAAGCTGAATTAAAAGGAGATGTCAAACTGAGGATTGAGTTTTACCTTTACGGCTTTACATTTTCCCAAAATGAGATTGTCTTCCAGTTTCAAAGGTTACGTCAACAGAAATACGCAATCCCCTCGCCCTCATCTGACAGACAAAAGCTGGAACGACTCATAAAGCTCTTTTTTTCTCAATCTCTGACTCAAAACATGTGGCTGCATTAAGTTTGGATGTTGATTTACAGGCAACAGCTAAAGCACACGGGCTCTTAGGAAAACAGTGCCGTAAAGTTACAAACTGACCTGCAATGAAGTGGAAAGATGTGCTGGCTTTTTATAAGACACCTTGTAAAAAACACCCATAATACATTTGACTTTGCGTTTTCTCATTCTAACAGGTGTTTTTACATATTTTTGCGTCATATTTACAAAAAGCAGATTAAAGAGAAATATTTAGACAATTCTTGACTCGAAAAGATGCAACAACAGAGTTTCGCGTGTCTTTATCATCAAAAACACTAAATTTGATTTTATTCTTTCTACAACCGGTCGTTGTCACCCTAGTGAGAAGGAGTATATCACAACACATGCAACAGACGTGACCTATCCCCCGTAGGTTTCGCTCTCGTTTACATGAATTAGCTGGCTAGACCAATGCCGCCTAGTCACTAAAACCATGTCATACGGTAGAAAGCAAAGGAGAGCATGCCTATTGCCGACAAAATACAGCTTTTTGTCGACTTTTTCGATTTTGCTCATGTTATAAAAAACAATGCAAAATTCTAGAAAATAGACAAATAATTCCATAGTAACATGATCAACAAGTACAAAACCCACACAAAATGTGTGGGCTTTTTTCGTTCATGCAAATAAACAAATTAAATATATATTTGTTATTTAATAGGTATTTCCCAATGGTGGACACGAACAAATGAGCATTCTGTCTCCCGCAACATTATCAATACGCGATACAGGAGGCCAATATTTATTGGCTGGATCAAGAGAACTGTTGGGAAAAGCAGCTTCTTGTCGCGAATAGGGTCGTACCCAAGCATCATCTAAAGTATCAGCCACTGTATGAGGGGCATTCACCAATGGATTATTGTCTTTTGGCCAAACCCCATTCCCAACTTTTTTCGCTTCTTCAGCAATAGAGAGTAAAGCATCACAAAAACGATCAATCTCTGCTTTTGGTTCTGATTCCGTTGGCTCAATCATTAAAGTTCCCGGAACAGGGAACGACATCGTAGGCGCATGGAATCCATAATCAATGAGACGTTTTGCAATATCATCAACACTCACCCCATACTGCTCTTTCAACACGCGTGTATCCACAATACATTCGTGAGCAACACGTCCATGCTTGCCCCGATAAAGAATGGAATAAGCAGCTGAAAGACGTGCAGCAATATAATTGGCATTTAAAATGGCTATTTGTGTTGCATATTTTAAGCCATCAGCCCCCATCATTCGAATATACATCCATGTAATTGCAAGAATAGACGCACTTCCATAAGGAGCAGCAGAAACCGCATGTGTTGTCCCATCCTGTTCATGACCTGGTAAGAATGGTTTGAGATGCACTGCAACTCCAATTGGTCCCATACCAGGACCACCACCACCATGAGGAATAGCAAATGTTTTATGAAGATTCATATGACAAACATCAGCGCCAATATCCGCAGGACGAGCAAGCCCCACAAGGGCATTGAGATTAGCACCATCAAAATAAACTTGTCCGCCATTTTCATGAATAATAGAACAAATTTCCTTAATGCTTTCCTCGTAAACACCATGGGTTGAAGGATAAGTAATCATAAGAGCAGCCAATTTATCTTTATGCAATTGCGCTTTCATCTTGAGATCGTCTACATCAACATCACCATCGCTTAAACATTTTACCACAACGACTTCCATCCCTGCCATATGAGCCGAAGCTGGATTGGTACCATGCGCAGATGCAGGAATAAGACAAACTGTACGTTGATGTTCTCCTCGTGATTGGTAATATCGTCGGATAGCCAAAAGCCCAGCATATTCACCTTGAGCACCAGAATTTGGCTGAAAAGAAACTTGCGCAAATCCTGTAATTTCACACAACCACGCATTTAACTGGTTGATCATCTCCAAATAACCCGCTGCATCCTCTTGTGAAACAAAGGGGTGTATATTGGCCATGCTCGCCCAGCTCACAGGCATCAATTCAGCAGCTGCATTAAGCTTCATTGTACAAGAACCAAGAGGGATCATAGCGCGATCCAGCGCCAAATCCTTATCCGCTAAACGACGCAAAAAGCGCATCATATCTGTCTCTGAATGAACAGCATGAAAAAAAGGCTGAGAAAGAAAAGCAGCATCCCGTTTTTTTCCAAAGAGTCGTGGAGAAACCTTATCAACGAGTTGTGCCCCCAAAAGCTGCGCTAAAGCACCAGCATCTTCTTCTGTTGATAATTCATCAAAATTGATTGCAATAGTGTCATCATCGAGAACACGAATAAGGCGCCCACCTATTTTGGCTTGATGCGCAATTTCTCGCGCTTTTCCCTTAACAGAAATACTCACACAATCAAAAAAGCTTTTCCCTTCAACATGAACCCCTGCGGCTTCTAAACCAGCAACAAAACGACATGTTAAATGATGAATCCGCTGCGCAATTTCTTGTAAGCCTTTTGGCCCATGCCAAACAGCATAAGCGGTTGCCATATTAGCCAACAAAGCCTGCGCTGTACAAATATTTGACGTCGCTTTATCGCGCCGAATATGTTGTTCACGTGTTTGCAAAGCTAAACGAAAACCAACGCGTCCTTTGGTATCCACAGATTGACCAACAATACGCCCTGGAATAAGACGCGTTAACGCATCACTCACGGCAAGGTAACCAGCATGTGGACCACCAAATCCCATCGGAACGCCATAACGCTGCATAGTGCCAACAACGATATCTGCCCCCCATTGAGCAGGTGGCTCCTGAAGAGTAAGCGCTAAAGGATCAGCTACAACGATAACTAAAGCTCCCTTTTCCTTTGCCTCTTTTATGATCTCACTGTAATCATGAAAAGAGCCTTTTGTATCTGGCCAAGACAAAACAATTGCCGCTGTATCAGGATCAATTTCGCCATTTTGGCTAATCTGAATCCCTTGTGTTTCAGCACGCGTTTGCGCAACACTCAAAGTCTGAGGATGTAAAAGACTCAGAAGAGAAATTTTTGTTTTTTTCTCACGGAAAAAGCGAACAGCAAGGGCATTGGCTTCAGCTAAAGCAGTTGCTTCATCAAGAAGGGAAGCAGCAGAAACAGGCAAACCTGTTAGTTCACTAACCAATGTCTGAAAATAAAATAAAAGCTCTAAACGACCTTGGCTAATTTCTGCTTGATAAGGCGTATAAGCAGTATACCAAGCAGGATTTTCAAACAGATTTCGTAAAATAACCGGAGGCACATAAGTTCCATGATATCCTTGCCCAATAAAACTTTTGTGCACATGGTTACGCTCCATCATCTTGGAGAGTTCTTCCAAGGCTTGTCCTTCACTAGCAGCCTCAGGAAGATTCAGTGAACGTCCCAAATGGATAGAGTGTGGAACAGCTTGAGAAATAAGTGTCTCAACACAATCAAGCTCTAAAACATCAAGCATTTTTTGTGTTTCATCAGGACGCAGCCCAATATGTCGAGAAGAAAAAGAACGCTCGATCATGGTACTCATCCAATCAAAGCCTTATAAGCATCTTTATCCAACAACCCCTCCAGTTGTGTCTCATCCTGCAATGTCATTTTCCATAACCAGCCTTCTGTTTCGGGTTTCTGGTTTACCAGTTCAGGATTATCAGCCAAGGCTTCATTTATTTCGACCACTTCACCATCAAGAGGAGCATAAACATCTGAAGCCGCCTTCACTGATTCTACAACAGCCGCCGCCTCTCCTTTGGAAAGTTTTGTTCCACTTTGTGGTAAATCAACAAAAACCAAATCCCCTAATTGCTCTTGCGCATAATGCGTAACCCCAACAGTCACCACTTGCCCTTCAACGCTAAGCCATTCATGGTCATGTGTAAAATAAGTTTTAGACATAAAAAATCATCCTTTAAAATAACGTTGTTCAACAAAGGGAAGAGAATGAACTGATAATACAATCTTTTTGCCTCGCAGTTCTGTAAAGACTTGTGTCCCTTCAACTTTAAAATCAACAGGAACGTAACCCATCGCGACAGGACCATCAAAAGAAGGACCAAAACCACCTGATGTTACAATGCCAATCTCATTACCTTGATCATCAAGAAGCACCGCACCGGCACGAATAGGTTGACGCGTTTGCGGTTTTAATCCAACACGACAACGAGCCGGTCCTTTTTGCAGAGCTTCAAGAAAAGCCTTTGCACCATAAAATTGTGCTTTTTCTCGAACACTTTTAGGAACAGCCCATGTTAGAGCCGCATCAATAGGTGTCGTATCAGGGGTAATATCATTTCCATGCAAACACAGCCCCGCTTCCAACCGCAAGCTATCGCGTGCGGCAAGTCCAATCCACTCAACACGAGAATCACTCAGCAATTTTTCAGCCAACATATGCGCATGCCCTATAGGCAAAGCAATTTCAAAACCATCCTCTCCCGTATAACCAGAACGCGTTATAAACCAATCCTGTTGTGGTTCGAATCCTTGCATAAAGAACAATTCATTCCCTGGCAAATCCGCATCAGCAAGAACAGCTGCCGCTTCAGGACCTTGAAGCGCAAGCAATACCCTTTCAAGGGCAATCACTTGACATTCAAAATCAACCGCACGCTTTTCCAATTCTAAAAAATCAGCCTGTGCATTCCCAGCATTGGCGACCAACATAAAACGACCCTCTTCCAAACGGGTAATGATAAGATCATCAAGAATACCAGCCTGCTCATTAAGCAAATAATTATACCGTGAATGCCCAATCTTTAAAGCTGCTGCATCAATGGGAAAAGCATAGGACAAAAATTCCACAGCTTGTGCCCCTTCAACCGCAATCAATTTCATATGAGAAATATCAAAAAGTCCTGCATGTGCACGCGTATGAAGATGCTCTTTTAAAACGCCAAGAGGATAAGTTAAAGGCATGTTCCAACCCGCAAAAGCACCAAATTTTGCTCCTGCTTTTTCATGCAAATCATATAAAGGAAGTGTTTTTAAAAAAGATGTTTCTTGTGCTGTGCCCATAATAACTCCAAAGCTGCGCTAACGCCCACAGAATATGGTCGTCTCTGCCCCCTCTGTCATCAACCTGAGAGACTCGCGAAAAAATTTTTCGCTTACACCTTCGGCGCGGGTTCTCCCGACTTTCCAGATCTGCCTTCTTCCTTTTACGGTCCTTAAAGCCTGAGAGATTATGGGCTATTTCCCCTTCGGCGGCAATGCGAAAATTTGCAATCTGCACTCTCCCGCAAAAGAATGAAAGAAACGATAACGCTCTTTCCAGCATATTTAAACCTATAGCCTATCTTCATCACACTGTCATTAGTAAAGTGATGAAAATGTTCTCATTTTAAAACTTGCATAAGCTGCTTCAAAAGATTTATAATATTATCCTTTTGAACCTTACAAAAATTGCAAGCAACACATTTTAGGAAATTTAAGACAAAAATCAAAAGCTATAAACAAAAATACCTCTTGAAAATCATGCAAAACGTCACACACTAAAAAGATCGCAAAGCAATATTCTTTCGCGCGCAGTTCAACCTTAAAGATAGGGTTTCATATTCTTTTTGAGAATAAGGACTTCAAATATTTTATAAGTATGATTTTAATGCACAAGAAGTAGGTTTTCTGCTTTCTCAATAGTGTCATAAATAGCGACTATTTACAGACTAAAACTACCGAACAAAGGTGACAAAATACTCATGAAAGCTGGTAATATCTCTTACAATTGCGAAAATGATCTTCCAAAGCAAATTGCTCTTTTTCCTTTAGAAGGTGCACTCTTACTACCCGGTGGTTTTTTATCACTCAATATTTTTGAACCAGAATCACTTGAAATGATTGAAAATGTTATGGTAACTGATCGTCTATTGGGCATTATTCAACCACTTTCATCGGATACAGATCGCTTCTCTACACAACTTTATAAAACAGGCTGTATAGGGCGTATTACAAACTACAGTGAAACAGGAAACGGACAACTGTTCATTATCTTACAAGGTGTTTGCCGCTTCACTTTAGAACAAGAATTGAAAAACACAAAATCCTATCGAACAGCTCTCATCCAATCAAACATAAAAGACTTGCAAGAATTTGATATTGAAGAAAGCATTAACCGAGAGAACTTACTCGACGTTGTAGAAAAATATCTAACCATACATGAAATGGAATATAATTGGAGCAGCATCATAGAAGCCCCTACACCTATATTGGTTAATGCTTTTTCAGCTCTTATCCCCTTTACACCAGCAGAAAAACAAGCTCTCCTTGAAGCTCCAGATATCGAAAGCCGTGCCCAAACTCTTCTTGCATTAACAGAACGCTCGCTCATGAAACAAACAGGAACAGATTACCGCTTAAACTAATGAATGTCCAAACATGAAAAAAATGACCACAGATCCCAAAATGCTCGAATTGCTCGTCTGCCCAATGACGAAAGGCACGCTCTCTTTCAACCGAAAAACACAAGAGCTCATTTCTCTCAAAGCCAAACTTGCCTACCCTATTCGTGATGGCGTTCCCATTATGCTTGCCTCAGAAGCGCGCCCTTTGCAAAACAATGAAGAAATAACGCATAAAAAATAAAAAACCCTCATGCAATTTTCCTCTACAAGCCCACTGTTATCAAGTCTCTATCAATATGATATCTCAATATTTACGATTTCTGAAAAAAGAATTTTACAATAAAGATATTTATATCGCTTTACACCTTGTAACAAAAGCCAAAAATATCATCAGATTCTCTCATTCCAGCCTGTTCATACTGAAGCAATCAAAACCATTCGCTTGCACCACACAAGCATCTGAATAAAAATGGCTCTTATGAACTTCTTAAAAGCAAGAATTATAATAACATTTTGAACCAACTCAGGTAAATGAAATTTATTATATTAAACATAAAGATTGTTATATTTCATGGACTTTAATTTATACTATTTACGAACAACATATTTGAGATACCTCGATTTAAGATGAATAAAAACGACAAGTTATATCATCTTATGTATACCATATCGGGACAAGAGTATTTATCTGTTTGCGTAATCTTTGAAACGGAGAAGCAACCTAATTTGGGGGAAAAAACATAAAATCGTAAAGGAGAAAATCACCCCATTACCTTACCATCACCCTTTAATTTCGCTTTACAATTTTTAAAAGTATCTAAAGTATCTCAAGCAATATTTTTATGTATAATATACGTATTGATTACATGAAAACTTGAAAAAACAAACAAGAAACACTGTTGTAATTTCAATTGACGATTGAAAGTAATTGCCTTATGAAGAAGGCTTGTGTTTTTGGTCGTATACGCGACGATCAATAGGGCCTGGAAGCCCGAAACCGAGCATAAAGATTAGCCCGCTTTTGCGGATATCCCGGAATTTCCGGGGGCTCTTGTTATGTCCAAGTGCTTTCAGCACTAAAAGCAAGGGGCTGACTCGGTTTCAGCACTTCCAGACCCCGGAATACTAATGCGAGGGCGCTCGCAACCGGTGGGGACATCAAGTGAAAGCCAAAAATCTACATTTTTACGATATTTCTTTAGGCAAAAAAATTCGCTTCAGAAGAAACGTCATGGGGTTTTCTCAAAAACAATTAGGAAGTCATTTAGGCGTAACATTCCAACAAATCCAAAAGTATGAAAAAGGCTTAAATCGCGTAAGTGCAAGACGTTTACAGGAAATTGCTCATATATTAGATGTTCCCGTTTCCTTCTTTTATGCTGATAGCGCAAAAAAAGAAGAGAACCTCTATCATTGTGATGACAGAATAGCAAGCAAAGCAGAATATTTACTTTTGAAAAATTTCAGAATACTGACCCGCAAAAAACAAAGAGCAATTTTGCAGTTGATTTCTGATGAAAAAAATAACCCCTTATTTTCATAAATTCATTGCAAGGATAATCAAAGTCCTTAATAATATTGACAAGAATTGTGACTGTCTCCCCACACTGCATGAGAATGAAAATGCTTAATCTAATCTGATTTGTAAATAATCCGAATTCTAACGAGTTTAACTTAGAAATAGTGCATTGATTTATAATGATAATCTAACGTTATTGATATTGAATAAGTGTTTCGAATATCGTAAAATTCTTTCATTTCAAACGTGTTCTATATTGAATCAATCAAAATCTCTTGTTTGCACAACACAAGCAAAGTTGGCGTGTAAGTAAAAATGTACAAAAAGGCATACCTCTTATTGAATCGTCTCACATACCAAGAGCTGTAACGACATTGTGTGCTGAAAAAATGGATGATGGTGCTAACTTGCTCTTTTATTAAACGTAAATATGGGAGTGTTCAACGGCTGACTTTCCACTCATATAAGTCACTTAAAAAAGGCTTGCCAAACAAGCCTAAGAATATTCCCACACACTAAAAAACACTTAAATATATCGAGAAAGCTTAAAGATCTTATACCATCATACTCCAAATAATGATATTTTATAGCATAACAGGATTAAAGTAAAAATAAGAAATATAAATTAAAAATAGACACGAAAAACTATATGTATAACTTTCATAAGAATTTATCTATATATGGATACTTAAGTTTATCCTGTTGTGCCATAAATTCTATCATTTAAGGTATGAGGATATGAAGCACGCATACCTCCTTGAAACATTCAAATGTTTTTTAGATGCCCAATATCTTTTTAAATATTTTTAGGCCTGCTTGTTAAGCCTTTAGTTTAAGTGAAAAATGGGAAGCCGCTAGAATCTAGCTGTTTACAGACTGTAATAGGAAGCTTCGCTTTTAAAGCGCATAGGGAGAAAATCAAATAATTCAACAATTAACAGATAAAGTATAAAAAGATTCCACCAACGCGATACGTAATACCATCTTTAAAAAATTCAAAAGTGTGAAGGTACACATTGACAGAAGATAAGGAATTCACTTAATTAAAGTGTTTTCTAAAGAGATAATAGCTTAGCGTAAAATATTCAATTTTTTCAATTCTGAAAGATTAAAAGAGACGTATTATTTGAAATAAAACAATTTATTGTGCTAATGATGATGATTGGTGTGCACAAAATTGAGTTGTTGAAAATCAAAAATATAATTTAATGATGTTCCTTGACCAACTCACTCTCTCCTGAGTATAGCACGGGGAATAAACGTGGAGAGACATGAGGAGTATATAGAAAATGAGTTATAAAGTTGCAATTGTCGGCGCAACCGGAAATGTTGGTCGTGAAATGCTTACAATTTTAGAAGAACGTGGTTTTCCTGCACATGAAATTGTCCCTCTAGCATCACGACGCTCATTAGGACAAGAAGTTTCTTATGGAGATAAAACTTTAAAAGTAAAAGCACTGGATACTTACGATTTTTCTGACACAGATTTTTGTCTTATGTCTGCGGGAGGGAGCATTTCCAAAGAATACGCCCCTAAAATTGCTGCTGCCGGCTGTGTCGTCATCGATAATTCCTCCACGTGGCGCTATGATGCCAATGTTCCGTTGATAGTCCCTGAAGTCAATGGCGAAGCTATAAATGCCTTTTCTAAGCGTAATATTATAGCAAATCCTAATTGTTCAACAATTCAACTGGTCTTAGCTTTAAAACCTCTCCATGATGCTGCAATCATTAAACGTGTTGTTGTCTCTACATATCAGTCTGTTTCTGGAGCTGGTAAAGAAGGAATGGACGAACTTTTCGAACAATCACGTGCAGTTTTTGTTGCAGACCCAATTACATCAAAAAAATTCACTAAACGCATTGCCTTTAATGTCATTCCTCATATCGATGTTTTCATGGAAGATGGTTATACAAAAGAAGAATGGAAAATGACGGTTGAGACGAAGAAAATTCTCGATCCGAAAATTAAATTAACAGCCACTGCTGTTCGGGTCCCTGTCTTTATCGGTCATGCCGAAGCCGTCCATGTTGAATTTGAAAAACCACTAAGCGCATCTGAAGCACAAGCGCTCCTCCGCGATGCACCAGGCTGTCAGCTTATCGATAAACACGAAGATGGTGGTTATACCACACCTTATGAAGGTACCGGAGAAGATGATACCTTTATTAGCCGTGTTCGTGAAGATATCACCGTTGAAAATGGTTTAGCTTTCTGGGTTGTCGCCGATAATTTAAGAAAAGGAGCAGCATTGAATGCCGTTCAAATTGCTGAATTGCTCATTTCTCGTAATTTGATAAAGCCTAAGTCCGCAAATTAACGCCCTGTCCGAAAGGACAAAGAACCCCTAGCCGGTCTGTCAAAAGTCCGGCTTCTCTTCAGTATAACCTTCCCCAGCTGAAGGTTCATATCACCATCCTAAAGAACTGTAATCCAAGGTATTGTCAAATTTGACTCGGAATATCCTTGAATGCCTCGCCACCTTAAGTTAAGCATTGCCGCCTTAATGACATTTTACGGTACAATAGGATCAGCAGCATAAGCATTGTTTGCTTCATGCTGCTGATCCTTTTTGTCATTCCGGTTGTAAAATTAACTTTACCCTTATCGAGCAGGATAGGTCACGACACGGTAACGCGTTTCATTACGTTCAAAATTTTTGTAATTGACATTATCAGGAAAGGAGGGATTATAAGCACTCACGTGCTTTACAGAAACGCCTTGTGCTTTTTGCGACGGATTTAAAATTGTTCGTTCATCCCTTTTTTTAACACCTGTAGAATCGATAATCATATCTGTTCTGTATAGTTTTTGCATATTTTTCCGTGTTTTTTGAATCGCCGGAAGAGCTTTAAAGTCGGAAACAGCCTGTTTTACTTTTTCTTTTGGCGATTTTACCATGGATTTTGATTTTGCTGGCATCTTTTTAAAAGCAATGGTAGGAACACCGTTAACATTGACGTAACGTGCAGATGCCCAACCAACTTTTCCATGATAACCAAGAGAACACCAAGTTTTATTGGATAGGCAGCCATAAATTTGCACTTTTGCTCCCATTGGAACCATTGCGATAACTTTATAAGCTGTCGCAGGGCCTGTGCGTAAAGATACCTGACCTGATGCAACACGAGCAACTGTTCCTGTAATGGTTCCAGCTTGTGCGTGAAAAGCAGTCACAGCCACCCCTGACGCTCCTAAAGCCCATAAAGTCATCATTGTTGATAAAAATTTCTTTCTTAACATTATTTTTCTTCCTCTCTTAAAACGTATGAAGGGCAAAAATTCGCCGTTGCAAAAATTTGCCGCGTTTAAATCCAATGATCAGCAACCTTTATTCCCCCCAAAAACCCACAACATTGCAACAAAATTTCTCTTTATCGCCTACACGAACACGGCCTTTTGATCTTGATTGCACAGTATGTTCTTCATGAATTTACGGCTAAAGCATCATCTGATTGTCCGGTTCTTCAACCAATTGTCCCTTACAGAAGTTTTTAAAGGGGCATTGGTTCCCTCAACAAATGATTGCAATAAAAGAATTAATTATTTGAATTTCAGAGAATTTCTATGAACAAATGATGATCAGCCCCCAAAACAACTAAAATAGAAGGAAAAATAATACTCTTTTAAAAATAAAAGTGATTGAATATTCTCTAAAGCTTGTATAACTTTAAATCTGCCTAAAAAGATACAGAGTATATTGAAACTTCCCTCAAAAAATTTCTCGAAAAAGAAAGTTAAAAGCATATGACATTAAAAAATTTTTCTCGTAGTCGGATTATAGGATTATTCCTCTCTCTCTTTGCACTTTTTTTGTCTACTGCTTTTTCCATGGCCGCAGACAAAACAAAAATCAAACTTGGTATTATGGAAGGGCGGGATGCGATTATTTGGAAAACAGCTGCTGAACAGGCTAAAAAAGCCGGTTTAGATATTGAACTCGTTTATTTTTCTGATTACGCTTTGCCTAATGATGCTGTTAACGCAGGAGAGATCGATGCGAATGCTTTTCAGCACGCCCCTTATCTTAATGAACAAATGAAACAACGTGGCTATAAACTTTCAATTGTCGGCTATACATTTATTGCTCCAATCGGTGTTTACTCACACAAAATAAAAGACTTAAAAGATCTTCGTGATGGTGCACATGTTGGTATTCCGAACGACCCATCTAATGGTGGAAGAGCCTTACTTCTTCTTAATTCTTTAGGTCTCATTAAGTTAAAAGATCCTCATAATATTCTTGCATCTCCACTTGATATTATCGAAAATCCTAAAAACCTGCAAATTCGTGAGCTCGATGCCGGTATGTTAGGACGAGCTATTGACGATTTTGACCTTGCAATTATAAACACAAACTGGGCTATTGTTTCCGGATTAAACTTCGAAAAAGATGTAGTCGCATGGGAGAGCGCAAAAAATAATCCTTATGATAATATCATCGTTGTACGCACGAGCGAAAAAGATGAACCATGGGTTAAAAAATTAGTTGCCGCTTACAACAACGATCTTATCCGTGCAAAAATCAAAGAGATTTTTGGCAATACCGCCCAAACATCTTGGTAATTGTGCCAAATATCTGAATAACTGTGCCAAATATCCGAGTAATTGTGCCAAATATCCGAGTAATTGTGAATGGAAAAACCTACTCTTATCTCCTTAAAAAACATCAGCCGTTGTTTTAACAAAACGGCTGGTGTTCCGGTGATTAATAATCTCTCTTTAAATATCCATGCTGGTGAAATCCTTGGCATTATTGGGCGCAGTGGAGCAGGAAAATCAACACTTATTCGCTGTTTAAATGGGTTAGAGAAGATTGATGCAGGGTCCATTTTTTTTGAAGGTGTTGATATTTCTAATCTATCAGAGATAGAATGGGCGCCTTACCGTCAACGAATTGGGATGATTTTTCAACATTTCAATCTTCTCTCATCGCAGAATATTCTTGATAACATTGCATTGCCACTTAAATTAAGTGGTGTAAGTAAAAAACAACGCCACAAACGTGCCCTTGAACTGATTGAATTGGTTGGGTTATCTGGGAAAGAATATTGCTATCCGGCACAATTGTCCGGGGGACAAAAACAACGCGTTGGCATTGCTCGTGCGCTCGCTGCTAATCCTAAAATATTGTTATCAGATGAAGCCACCTCTGCTCTTGACCCTGAAACAACACAATCTATTCTAGAGCTCCTTGCTGATATTAATAAACACCTCAATCTCACGATTGTGCTCATCACCCATGAAATGGAAGTTGTGCGCACCATAGCGCATCGCGTTGTTGTTCTTAATCAGGGGAACATTGTAGAAGAAGGACGTGTGAAAGACATCTTTACATCACCGCAAGACGATACAACCATAGCCATGCTCAAGCTTGTAACCCCGCAACTTCCTGAAAAATTTGCGAAAAATCTCAAACCAATCGGACGAGAAGCTGTCATTGAAATTAATATTGCCGGTGAAATTGCCCAGCAGCCTTTTCTTCATCTTCTAGAAAATGAGAGTGGTTTAAAAGCACGTATTTTGCATGGTGGCATTGATACAGTTCAAGATGAAACCATCGGGAGACTCTTCTTGGCTCTTCCTGGAGAAGATAAAGAAGCTTTAGAAAAAGCTGTTCAATGGTTAACGAAAAAAGGACGATATTGTGAGGTCTTAGGCTATGTTTAATGTTCTGTCTCATGAACTTCCCCAAGCTGTTATTGATACAATATTGATGACACTTAGTGCTTCTGTTATGGCATTTATTATAGGGCTTCCCCTTGGTCTTCTTCTTCACACAACAGCACGCGGGGGGATTTTTTCCTCATCTCTCATCAATCGCCCTTTAAGCATGATCATTGACAGTATTCGTGCCATTCCCTTTATTATTCTTGCATTTTATCTTCTTCCCGTTACACGTATCGTTGTAGGAAGAGGGATAGGAATGCCTGCTGTAATTTTTATACTGACCATTTCAGCTATCCCTTTTTATGCACGCATGGCGGAACTCTCTTTTAAAACCGTTGAAAACGGTCTCATTGAAGCGATCCGCTCTATGGGGGCAAGTCGTCTTCAAATTATCAGACATGTCCTTATTCCTGAAGCTCTCCCTAGCCTGATTACAGGTTTTACAGTCATGGTCATTTCTCTTATAGGAGCCACCTCACTTGCTGGATATCTTGGTGGAGGCGGTTTAGGGGATATGGCAATCCGCTATGGCTACCAACGCTACAATACCTTCATCATGACCATCGTCATCATCCTTTTGATCGTGCTTAATATTACAACCCAATGGACTTCTGATAAAATCGTACAAAAACTTGATAAAACAAAACATTAAAAGACTTAGAATTTCACATGCCAATACCATCATCCCCTTTGCCACTTTCCAAGTGCACCAACCCTTGCCTATCGAAAACACTCATAAGAGATTAGAAACTTTTTTCTTAAACAGTTTTTATCTCTCCCCATCCGTTTGTAACATGAAAGAAAATAGTTTTAATGGCTTTAATATAAAAGAATATAAAAGGGGATAAAATAAGAGATCTCACAGTATGTGAGACTCTCTTTAAATTAAGACATTGACCACAACCTCTCCAAACCGTAGATAACACATTGAATTTATAATGATAATATGGCGTTATTCATATTGAACGAGAACTCTGAATACCGTAAGATCCTCTCATTCCCAATTTGTTCCATATAGAATCAACCAAAACCTCTCGCTTGCACGTTACAAGCAGGAAGAGCCGTGTGAGTAAAAACATACAAGAAAGGAAGGCATGCCTCTTATGAATTATCTCAAGCGCCAAGACCTGTCTTAACATTGGCGGCTAGCATATAATATGATGGTGCCAGCTTTCTTCTTCACAAGCATAAAGATAGGGGTGCTCAATGGCTTTATCGTTATACTATTCACAGGCGCCATTGCGAAATGGGCGTGACAAACGTTAAGAGATGTTGCTTTAAAATAAGCCCGTGAATTGGCAACGCAAGTATATTCCATTTGAAGAGTTCTGTTTTACGTGATGGGTATGATCCCATTAAAGAACGCTATAAACAAAAGCGTGAAGCAATGCACTATCTTCATTAGGAAACTCCTCTTCAAAACGATCTAGGAAAGATAGCAACCTGCTATGGCTATCAACGCTATGATAGCTCCACCATATCTATTATCCTATAGATTATTCTCAATATCATCATTGAAGAAACTTCTAATAGAATTGTATAAAAATTTTATAAAATAAAGCACTCAAATAATCTAGATATTGGAAGGCAATCTAGATATTGGAAGGTTTTTCTTCCACAACAGCAACAATAAGCCATTGAGCTGTAAGAGCTGGTTTTTTTAACTTTTCAATTTCCACCGTAACCCCATAATGGAAAACCACTCGACCAGAAGGACGAATTTCTGCGTCGTCTAACACAAAACGCGCACGTATCCGTACCCCTGTTTTCACAGGACTCATGAAGCGTACTTTATCGAAACCATAATTAATCCCCATTGTGCTCCCTTCCAACTCTGGAAGAGCTTCATAAGCGAGCGTAGACAAAAGCGATAATGTTAAAAAACCATGAGCAATCGTGCCGCCAAAAGGTGTCTTTTTAGCCTTTTCCTCATCAACGTGTATCCATTGATGATCATCTGTAGCACATGCAAACTGATTAATCATATCCTGTGTAACAAGACGCCACTCCGATAATCCCACTTCTTTCCCAATAAAACTGGTGACATCTTGTACTGTTATTTTTTGCTGCATAACGCTATTCCTATTTTATTTGATAAAAGAAACCACCCCTCTTGCTTTTATAAAATCCATTGATTAGAGCATCAAGAATAAAAGATTAATTGTCTTAAAAACAAATGCACCTTATGAATGAGAAAAGTTCTTTAGCAGAATAGTTTTCAAATAGGAAAAAAGAATGGCAAGCAATGTGAACCTAACAGGTTTAGCGCATGATTTGAAACAACGTGCAGAAAACCATCCCCCCATCCGTATTGGACTGATTGGTTGTGGTGAAATGGGCACAGATTTATTATCAAGTATTGCGCATATGGATGCTATAACAGTCGCTGCTGTAGCCACGAGGACACCGTCACGTATTTTTGATGCCGCTACACTAGCCTATGGCGAAGATGGACATGTCTGTGAAGTTGAAAATACTTATGCTCTCACCCAAAGCATTGAAAAGGGTTTGATTGCAGCAACAGATGATATTAACCTTGTTTTGCGCCATGAACAAATTGATATTATCGTTGATGCAACAGGCTATCCCGAAGCAGGAGCAGAGATTGGTATCAAAGCGCTTGAGAATAACAAACATCTTGTCATGATGAATGTTGAAGCAGATGTTACAATTGGCGCTTATCTCAAACATGAAGCAGAAAAACGAGGGCTCATTTATACACTTGGTGCCGGCGATGAACCTACTTCTTGTATGGAACTCATAGAATTTGTTTCAGCCCTTGGACATAAGATTGTTGCAGCGGGTAAAGGAAAAAATAATCCTCTGCGCTTTGATGCTACACCTGACGCTTACGAAGAAGAAGCATTCCGGCGTAATATGAATGTGCGCATGTTGGTTGAATTTATTGATGGTTCCAAAACGATGGTTGAAATGGCAGCCATTGCCAATGCCACCGGACTTCTCCCCGATTGTCCGGGAATGCATGGACCACAAGCGGCACTGCAAGATTTAAACAAAGTGCTTATTCCAAAACAAGATGGGGGCATTTTGCAGCAATATGGTGTTGTAGATTATTCAACAGGTCCAGGTGTTTCACCTGGTGTCTTTGTTATTGCCGAAATAGCACACCCACGTTTACGCGAGCGTATGGAAGATTTAAAAATTGGTCAGGGGCCTTACTTCACCTTTCATCGCCCCTATCATTTAACAGCAATGGAAGTTCCCCTCACCTGCGCACGTATTATGCTTTATGGCAAAAAAGATATGGTTCCTCTTAGCCATCCCGTAGTAGAAGTCTGTGCTGTTGCTAAAAAAGATTTACACCCAGGTGATCAGCTAGACTTTATCGGTCTTTATACTTATCGTGCTTGGATAATGAACATTGCAGAAGCACGCGCTCACCACGCCATTCCTTGTGGTCTTTTGGAAAAAGCAACAGTAACCGCTGAAATTAAAAAAAATGAACTCATTACAGTGCATAATACTGCTATTCGTGAAGATCAATGGATTGCACGTCTTCGTGCTAAACAAGACCTTTTACTTCATTGCCCTTCTTCCGCTAAGCTATAAGTACTCCTGAATTACCTTACTTAACAGCATCTTTCCCTTACACAACAGAACAACCCAGAATACACTTGTATCAAAAATTCAGGCTTCTGTTTTAATAAAAGCATTTTCCAACGATGCACATCACCACTTCGCTCTCACAATATGTCCCGTAAATGCGACAGTATAAACCACTCCATGAGATGACATAAGATTCATTGTGTATCACTATCTTTACTCTATGAAGATACAAACCAGCACCATCATTTATTTTCCAATACTACAACAGTCCTTGAACCTTAGAGATAATTAATGAGAAGAATTTTTAGTCTTTTTTTTAATAATTTTATCCATACACGAACGCAACTTGTTATACGTAAAAAATACTTCTGATGGATTTAACATAAACAAATTTAAAATGATAAATAATAATTTCTCATTTTTCTTATTGCATGAGAGCCATGGATATAGAGATATTTTTTATTTTATCCCCTTATGAAAGATAAAAAAATTTAAAAAGGATAAAATATACCTTTGATGAATAATCTTCATATGAGAAAAGGTAGACAATATTAAAAGACTGATAAAGATAGTAAGTATACTAGCCTTATTACTAGAAAATAATCATAAACTGTAAAAAAAAAATCAGGTTACGCTAATTTGTAAAAAACAACATAAATGTAGGATCTTGAACTTTAATAATGTTAATAAAAGCTACATTTAGTATTAAGATTAGTGATTTTATTATCTAGTATAGTATAAATAATAAAATATTTATTTTTTAAAAATAATGAAGTGAACAAAAAAATCCTCGACTCTGTCGATGAGCTTCCTACTAAAGTGTACTAAATATTGCAAAAAGAGTTACAACAGTACCTAATACATCCCCAATACATAAAGAAGCAAGAAGTGATAAAATACTTATTCCCCCCCAAAAGGCTGAACCTGAAAAGGCAGCAGCTTTTTCAGGTTTCCCTAACGCAATAACATCTTGTTCCTCAACGCCTTGAATAACAACTCTATCCACAGCTTTAATAGCTACATTTTTTTCTAGTGTAGGAATAGTAATTGCCATTCTCTCTTGAACTTTATTTTTTACAAAACTTGCATTTCCCTCTATAGTTTGTATAAAAAAAAGAATAAATAGTGTAAAAGTAAATGAACATACACGATTTTTAAATATTTTAAACATAGCTTTCTTTGCTCCTCTTTTTCTTCACTGAAAAAATGAAAGAATATTCACATATATAAAAACCAAAAATTATATTTAATCATTTATATAATTGCACATAATAAAATATTATATGTAATTTTGTTATTATAATATAACACATTATGTATTACATGTAAAGATAAAAAACAATAAATGATAAAAATAATTTATTCCTTTTACGCCATAATAACTCAAGATACCAACAGTAATATTTTGTCATTTTTATTGCTATAATTAAAAATAATAATAATTTATTAAATTTCTTATTATAAGAAATATTACGAAACAAATTCATTTAAAAAATTATATAATAGAGCTTTTATAAATAATTTAAAATGTAATTAATTTTAAAGAACTATAAAATTTAAAACTGCCAATATAATGATATATGATTGTCTATTATTTCAATAAATATAAAAATGAAATTGGTATCAAATAAAAACTTGATCTAAAACAAATCTATCCTAATAAAACAAATTTAAATAGTGTGCTATTTTTCTATAAAACAGGTATAAAGTGTAAAAAAACAATTAAGATCTCTATCTTCAAATGGAAGAGACGTTAATAAAATGATTCTCAACTTTTACTGATATATAAAAAGAAAAAATACTGCATAGCATCTTAAAAAAGGTAATTCAGCCCCCTTTATCCCATACAGCATAAAGAACACAAAATATTGACTTTCAAACCTAATAAAACAAACGCATAAAATAAGTAAATCTATCAGATTTACAAAAAAATTATAAGCAATACTAGAACACCAACAAACTACCTAAAACCAGATAAAAAGAGAGTCATGAAAAATGAGATGATCCCCAAAATACTGAAAAAACTTTCTTTCTTAATTTTCATAAAAGTTATTCCATATTTTTCGTCAATATTGTAGAGCGAAGCCTTATTTATATTTACTCTGTATTAGTAAAAAATAATTCTCTTTGAAATAAATTTTTGGCAATATTCACATAACTGTCTGCTATTTGTGAAAAATGAATAATAATAAAGAATTAATCAAATGCTTGAAAGAAAAGGAGTAGAGAAACTTACTAAAAAATTGCATTTTTAAAATACCAACTTAAGTAAGCACATTGAAAAAATAACGCCATGAAAACTGATATTGAATGATAAACTTATCAACCGATCACTTTAATCGCAGAATATTAATCTATAATAATAATTTATTGTTTTGCCTGTTGAATGATAAAGCTGACGATTATAAAACTCTCTTATATTTTAACTCTGTTTATATTGAATCAATCAAAATTCTTCACTTGCAAATCACAAACGAGATCGGTGTGTGTGTGTAAACACACTTGAAGAAAGGAAAATATCACTTATGAGGTATCTTAACTATCAAGCGCTGTTAACACAATATTGAAAACTGGCAAAGTGAATGATGGTGTCCCTTTTTACTTTAAAAGTGTAAAGATGCTGGAACACAATAGATTTTATATTATAAGGCTTTACCGTTATACTATTCACGGGCGCCGTTGCAAAATAGGCTTGGATACCTTGAGAAATGTTTCTTTAAAACAAAAGCGTCAATGTGCAACACAATGGCGTTCTGTTTATCATGTATCCAATGGTGTTTCTTGTATCCAACGGTGTTTCTTACTGAATCATCTTATAAACTGCTCTATGAGATTACAAATTCATCTTACGTGAATTCTTCCCTTTATATTTATTTTTTCTCATGAACACTAAAATCTGTTAAGACACTATCCAAAATAAAATCAATCAACAAACATTTCTATTCTTTTGTAATATACAGATAATTGAATTAAGAATTTAGAACACCTGATTGCAACTAAAGTCTGTACTATCGCAATAATAGAAATACTTTGATTATCATCACTCCATAATAAAAGAAGAATATGTAACTTACAGAAAAAATTACATTTTCAATAAATAATGAAAAATATTTTTCATTATTTGATGTATAAGTATTTAATATGTATGAATATTTACTTATTAAAAATGAGAATATGAATCAGAAATACTTACAAAAGATAATTATCTTGAGAAATATTGCCTCATATTACAGAAAAGTTGCGTTGGCTTTGCTCAATAAAAGCTTCTCTATTTTTAACAAAGCTCTCATTTTTATGCATCCATATGTGATGTAAAAAGACGCCTATTTGCGTTTCTCTTATAGATAGATTAAATAGTGACAGCACCTTTGATCACTTTGTCTCTTTTGACTTCTCTTTTGGGCATTAATTTATGGTATCTAACCCACCTTTTCTCGCTCTTTTACCTTTGGGTGCACACGAATATCACGGAGAGCACCTTCCTTTCGAAACCGACTGGATTATTGCTGAAGCTTTTGCAAAAGCCCTCACTTTACAAACAAAAGAGCAGTTTCATATCGCACTTTTACCGGTTGAAAAGATTGGCTATTCTATAGAACATATGGATGTTACAGGCACGCAAACCCTTACCTTTTCTGATGCGATTAAGCGATGGATAAAGATTGGTGAAAACTGTTATCACAAAGGGATCAACCGTCTTCTTCTTCTCAATGCTCACGGAGGCAATTCACCTTTAATGAGCATCGTTATCACCGAATTACGAAAGCGCCTTTCCATGCTCGCTGTAGCAACAAGCTGGAGCCGTTTTGGTTTACCACAAGGTCTCATGGAGCCATCTCAACAACATCTTGATATCCATGGAGGCTTTATCGAAACCTCTCTCATGCTCTATTTAGCACCAGAAAAAGTCCATATGGAAAAGGCAGAAAATTTTCATAATAAACAAGCGGATATGATTGCCAATTATCGGTATTTACGTGCTTATGGTCCTCATGCCTTTGGTTGGACAATGAAAGATCTAAATACGCAAGGTGCGGCAGGAAATGCAAGCAAAGCAACACCACAAGCCGGTGAAGCAATCTTTTCTCATGTTCTGTCTCAGCTTCGTGATTTACTTGATGATATCAATCGATTTAACATAAACACATGGCAATAAAGAACAATAAAAGGTCTCTCCATGGAAACGATACACCCCAAAAAACTTCCCGTTACGGTTCTCACAGGCTATCTTGGTGCTGGAAAAACCACCCTTCTCAACCGCATTCTCAGTGAAAATCATGGCAAACGTTATGCCGTCATTGTCAATGAATTTGGTGAAATTGGTATTGATAATGACCTGATCATTGAATCAGACGAAGAAATTTATGAAATGAATAATGGCTGTGTTTGCTGCACCGTACGTGGTGATCTCATTCGCATTCTAGAAAGTCTGATGCAACGTTCTCATCGATTTGATGCGATCATTATAGAAACGACAGGGCTTGCTGATCCCGTTCCCGTAGCACAGACCTTTTTCATGGATGATACTATCCATGAAAAAACAGCTCTCGACAGTGTCATAGCGGTCGTTGATGCAAAGCATTTTCCCTCTCAATTAAAAACAAGTCGTGAAGCTGAAGACCAAATTGCCTTCGCGGATATTATTCTTTTAAATAAGATTGATCTTGTCACCCAACAAGAACGCAGCCATGCTGAATCCCTTATTCTGGCCATTAATCCCAGAGCCATAATTTACGCAACAGAGCGCGTTAACATCCCTGTTGATAAACTCCTCGATCGTAGTTCCTTTGATCTCCAACGCACTTTAGATAATGATCCCCATTTTCTTGACCATCATCACGCAGATCATGTATGTGGTCCCGATTGTAATCATGATCATGACCATCATCACGCATCCACCATTCATGATATTACCATCACTTCTGTAAGTTTAAAAACAGATGCTCTGCAACCAGAAAAGTTTTTCCCTTGGATCCAGCAGGTTACACAGCAACAAGGGCCTGATATCTTGCGTCTTAAAGGCATTATCGCCTTTCAAGGAGACGATGATCGTTACGTCATTCAAGGGATACATATGCTTCTTGAAGGACAACATCAACGCCCATGGCGTGAAGATGAAAAACGAGAAAGCCGCCTTGTCTTTATAGGACGCTCTCTTGATGCTGAAAAATTAAAAACTGGTTTTGAAAATTGCGCATAAGTGAGTGATAATGCCAAACATTACCCATTATGATCTCAAAAGTTACTGCCTTTCCTGCGGTTTTATAGGCAATAAACCAGCCTTTGTTTCCGTAGAAGGTCTCATTGTTTTTTTTAATCCAACCCCACAAATCGTTGAAGTTCACCAAGGAATAATTTCAAGCCATTTTTCCCATGACAATACCGCGATCATCACCGGTGGAGAAGATGGAAAAGTCTGTCAAACAACCGCAGCAGATCACACGGAAGTGTTAAGCCAAAAAGAACGCAAATGGATAAACAACGTTGCTTTTGGTCCACAAAAAGCTTTTGCTTTTTCCTCCTCACGCCTCGCATTTGCGCATATTGGAAAAGAACGACAAGAGCTCACACATGAACGCAGTGTAGAAGGCCTTGCTTTTGCCCCAAAAGGTTTGCGACTTGCCGTTGCCCATTACAATGGAGTCACTCTTCATTGGTTATCAACGCAAATATCTCCCACCACATTGGTATGGAAAGGAGCTCATTGTGGTGTCACCTTTTCACCAGACAACCGCTATGTCATTTCCACCATGCAAGAAAACGCCTTACACGGCTGGCGTCTCACTGATAATCAGCACCTCCGCATGAGTGGCTATCCAAGCAAAGTCAAAAGCTGGTCTTGGAGCGCAAAAGGAAAATGGCTAGCAACATCAGGTGCCTCTGCCGCAATTGTTTGGCCCTTTCATACAAAAGATGGCCCCATGGGAAAAACACCTCTAGAACTAGGCACACGAGCAAATGCACTTGTTAGCACCGTTTCATGCCACCCAAACAAAGAAATTGTAGCAATAGGCTTCAATGATGGAATGATTTTAGCGGCACAATTCCATGATGGAAAAGAAGTCCTTCTAAAAGGTTATGGGAAAAGTGCTATCTCAGCACTTAATTGGGATCAAGCAGGGCAAAACCTCTCCTTCGGTAGCGAAAATGGTGAATGTGGTATAATCAAGATCACTGATTAAATTAAGCACCCAAAAGCGCAATCATCGCCGATAAAGAATGCCCACACAATCCTCCAGAAATCTTATCCCCTTGCATCTCCAGAACTCTCAGAAATCCTATCTCCCTAATCTCCCCCCAAAAATCTCCTAAAATCTTCGTAATCATTAAATCTTCCCTCTTCCTTTCCTCCCCCCTTTAGACAAGAAAATACCTTAAACATGTTTTTTGACCTTTTAACATTGCTACCCCCATACAAGAATAAAAACATCACTCTCAAGACCGCCCCCCATCTCCCTATAAACATCTATATAGGCTACATACTTCCACAAAAGCATTTTTCTTAAAAATTCGGCAAAAAATAGCTGATATCATCATTGAAACAACGATTTATTCTTACGATCAGAAGAAGGTAATTCAACACTATTTTCCTAAATAAAAAATTTTTTGATTTCCCCCTCCAAAGAGCAAAGTTTCCTACGAGCAGCCTTCCACACTTTAGTTTCTTGCCTAGAAAATTCTATCTAATAATCATTTCATGGAACTTCTATTACCGCCCTCTGTTCCGGTATCTCCTTCATCTCCGGATTCTGTTCCTTCTGCTTCTTTCCCATGTTAAACCAAAGCCTTCTGGGTCTTCTGACCCTTTGGATTCCTCGTCTAATCTCCAAATTAGAGCGGTTGTTCCACAGGTTCCAACTTATCTTCTTTTGCCAAATGCCTTATTTCATGCTGGTTTAGTGGATAT
>NZ_JBHIOW010000012.1:0-62029 GCF_042195725.1 Bartonella sp. AP65SXKL | reverse complement strand
ATAGACGACATAAAGCCATCGACAATCGAATTAGCCAGATCTTCGCCCGCTTGTTCCATACCAGCCTTGGCAGCATCCGAGAGCTTTTCCTGTGTAAAAAAACTCTTCAACCATTGCCAAAAGTTGGAAAAGCTTTGTTTAACGCCCTCCCACAAATTGCCAAACCACTCGACAACAGCGCTAAGCTCTTGTTTAAACTTTTGCCAAGTTTGAGAGAAATCAAAAGCAGCAGCAATGATATTTTTCCATTTGGTGATGGTGGTGGTATCAGCACCAAAAAAGCGCATAACAGCTTCAAAGGCACGCCCAAAAGCCCGAGATACCCCCCGTGCAAAACCTTTGACAAATGAAGAAAAACGATCCCAATATTTCCACAAAGCAAAACCCGCAGCAAGGATGACAGCCACAACAGCAGCAATGACCGCCCCGATCGGGGTAAAAATACCCCCCACAACAGAGGAAATAGCTGCCCCAGCCACTTCTATCGCTGTCCCGATCCAACCAAAAGAGGCAGCAAATGCACTTCCTGAGACAGCAATCCCCCGTAAAGCCCCGACCAACAAGGTCATGGGGCGTAAGAGTCGGAGTGAACTTGCCCCAAGACCCGCGGTTAGCAAGCCCAGCGAGCGCCCTGCGGCTGCTAAGCCCCGCCAGCTTGCAGCAACACCACGACTGAGTACTCTAAGCTTGATAAAAGAGCCCATCAATTGAAGAAGCCCAAGACGTGTGCCAGCCATGGTAAAGCGCAACACGCGCAGAGCAATATTAAAAGCCATCAGGGCAGCAATGGTTTTGATAATGGCACTTGTTAAAGTGGGATGGGCATTCGCCCACGCCATAAGCCCATTAGTAAAATTACCAACAGTTTCCATGAGACTGTTGAGAGGAGGCAGAAGCACTTCACCAATGGTGATGCCCAGAGCTACAATACGGTTTTGCAAGAGTTCAAATTGCCGCATAGCACCGGTTGCTTGTTTGTCGGCTTCTTGCTCTACCGAACCTTTAAAGACTTGTGGATCTTTCACATAATCTAAAGCTTGCCCTAACAATTCTGGATTGCCCACCAATTTGGCAAAATCACCAGTAAAATCGCGCCCAGCAATGGCAATCAGCGAGCGCATGCCCTGTTCGGATTTACCCAACACATTAAAAAAGCGTACCAAGGTGCCGGTGGCATCTTTGTCCAGATCTTGCATAAATTTTTCGCGGGAAAGCCCGATATTGGCAAAAGCATCTTCAATATGTTTGCCTCCTGCCTGGATACGGGCACTCATGGCATTAAAACCACGCGCGGCACTCTCTGGAACAATCCCAGCAGAAATCATCGCTGTACCAAATGCCGCGGTTTCGCGCGCAGTGAGCTTAAACATGGTTGCCGCACCGGTGGCACGATTGGTAAAATCAGACACCTCACTGGCTTTTGCCGCCATGTGATTAGAGAGATGATTGATAGCATCGCCTAGATCTTCAATACCTACCTGATTAAGCTTAAAGACATTGCGCAATTTGGCAAAGCGCTCCCCAATCTGATCTCCCGTCATATCAAAAGCTACAGCCGCTTTGGCAGCATAAATGCTAAAAGCTTCCAGATCTTGTTCACCAATGCCTGCTTGGCTAGCACTGGTCATCAGTTCTAAAACCTCACGCGCCGCTAGAGGAATTTTTGTGGAGGTCTCAAGGGCAAAACGACGCAATTCTTTTAAGCGATCAAGGGGGGCATCGAGAACCTTTTCCAAGCCCTTCATCGATTGGTCAAATTGCATGGCTTTATAGAGCGGTGCAATTAAGGTTGCTGTTTGCGCAATCGCCCCCACCATACGTCCACGCGCATGGATAAAAGCATTTTCTGCATGGGCTGTAGCTTTCTTAAGATGCTCAGGGTCAAACCACCCTTTAAAATGCTGCCTTGTCTTGTTTTGGAAATGCGCAATATCGCTACTAAAGGCTGCAAGATCTCGCTTGGCAGAAGCGATCCCCTCTTGCAGATGATTAACAAAACGCACAACAAGAGAAACATCCATGATCGTCTCTTATCCTAACTGATGGCTTTCATATTCTTGAGCTTTCAGGCGCGCGAGTTCTTCTCGATAGGCAATCACATCCAGCCAATCCATCTGGTTAATCTCTGAAGGCGCCCAGTGATAATAAAGAGCTAGTTCTGCCCCAAATTGTCTGGCAGAGAGGATTGGCGTTGCGTAAAAAAAGCAAAAAAAGCCTTCAATATTGCGACAATATCCATCACATCAACTCGATCAATCAATTCAATAGATTCATGTGACATATCAGCCAAAAGTGCTGTGATGCCTTCTGTTGCCTCACTTGTGAACAAAACTTGAGAAAGCTTCGTGATAAGCACATCATTGCTCAAAGTTGTTTTTTGCTCTCCAAACTCAGGAAGCAGCAGCTCTGTCAATTGTGGTCCAATGAGCACCGCTAATTGCTTGGCATGCTTAAAAGTGGGGCGATAAAAGGTCAGTTTCTTGCAGAGAGATTCTTTGCCACCTTTATCTTGATAAGGAAGCGGAACCTGCAATTCCACGTCAATGCTGGTTTGTAAACTTGTCATGATCAATTCCTATAAATTGAGAATAGAGCGGCGGCGAGAACCGATCTCTTGCCCATTGCGGACAAGCCAGCCGCCCCGTTTAAAAGAAAAGCGGTGCAAAACAGAACCATCCCAAAATTCCGTATAGTCCCAAACATTTTTGATCTCGCAATCATAGCCTGTCGCTTTTCCAGCTGTTAAGCCTTCGCTATCGACTTTGACCAACCGCCCTGTCACATCAATGGAATGTTCATGCTCGCGTCCATCTTCTTCAGAGATCACATGTTTTTTGCCAGTAAATTTATGACGAAGACCAGGAGGACCACCAAAGATGCCGATAATTTCTGGTGTGTGGCTGCGGATTTTCATTTGTAAACTCAAAGCTTTCACACCAAGACCGCTCACATCAATTTGCATATCAGAGCCGCCCGGTTGATAGGTTTCGGTGATTTCTTCCAACGTAGGTAATTTGAGGGTTTCAAGATCAAGATGGAGATTCACATCATCATCAACAATCAAGGTAAAACCGCGCACAATGCGTAAAGTCATGCTTTAACTCCTTGCTGCTTTGCGATAAGTTTCAAGCGTATCGCCAAATTGATAAGTCATTTTCTTTTGGATATCTTGCGCCAAACGGTCAAAATAAGCGCTATTGCGCCGGCTGCCGAAACTCAAATCTTCTAAAGGTGGCACTTCTTCTGCATCAAATTCCACCCGCAATTTTCCCAATTGCAAAGTGCTGTTGGAATTTAAATCACGATCAAACCAAACCCGGCCACCCAAAAGCGCACCCCGCGCAATCAGATCATCAAGAAACTGTGTAAGGCTGCGGGTAATGGCAATAACATGTTGACCAGTAAGGTTTTCATCATTCGCCCAAGGGCGCAAATTGTTAATGATCGTTTTTTCCAAGGCTGCACGGGTGCGCACCACATTGACAAAGCGCCAAAGTGGATCACTGGAGGTGGTATGATTTCCCCATAAAATGCGCCCATTGGCAGCCATTTGCCCATGCGCATTTTGACTAAGTCGTGCTGGAATAAAGGTCGCAATATCGGCTTGGTTAAGGCGATTTGCCTCATGATCAATTTCGCCATCAAAATAGCTAATGGGGCGTGCTGTCCCTAAAATGCCATGCACATCTTGGTTGGAAGGAGACCAAAAAACACCGCCCCTTTGCTTGTCACGTTTGATAAACATGGCTGCTGCAAAAGGACTTGCGGGTTTAACACTAACACCCCCCTCACGATTTGCCACCCGTACAAAGGGGTCAATCAAATAACAAAAGCGTGAGGAAAAATCTGCACGATAGGCAAGGCTTTCTTCCGCATTTTTACCCCCCGTATCAAACACGGCAATGGCTTGCAACTTTTCTGCAACCTGTTCCAAAGCGTCTGCCACAGGGTTTTTGCCATTGTCAATCCGCCCTGCACTATAAGCCGGTGCTAAGAGAATTCCAGGTTCCACCCCCAAATGCCCCCGCGCATGCGCTAAGGCATGCACACCGGTCAAGTGAGTATTGGATCCCACCATTTCGGTTTGTGTCTCAGCAATGGTTGACTTTTCTTCCACACGCACAAGGATAATTTGTGCCTCAATCCCCTGCGCACACACGGCGTTAATCACATCAAGAGCCGTTCCCCTTCGCCCAAGCTTTTGGATTTTTTCTGTATCATGGGTGAAGACCAACACAGGCTCGTTAAGGGGAAAAACTTGGTTGTCAGCATCAGGGGCTGTAACAACCGCCCCAATAGCGGTCTGATCAAATGTTGCTAAAGGACGGGAATCCTCACCAGCCTCTACAATGCGTATCCCATGATTAAATTCTGTTGCCATCTTGCTCTCCAAATCAATGAAGAGACTATAACAACCATCATCATGCTCCATAAGACTGACACTGTCAGTCAAAAAGCTCTTTAAAGGGCTTTGAAAGAGCAATAAAAGGACTTAAAAACATATAAGCCTGCTCATACAAAAGCTATCCATTTGACTTGCGCTATTTTTGGTTTTGTATTTAATCTTTCCATAACCTTATAAGAACAGCGCCATCAGCTCCAGCGCCGCTTGGAGAGGAATCTCCATGAGAGCCAGCACCTCCGCCCCCAAAACCACGCCCTGCTTTTCCCGAACTATAGGAACCTTTGCCGACTCCTCCAGAGCCACCACGTGATGTATCACCTCCAGCATCGCCTCCATTACCGCTTGTTTTACTCGTAATTCCATTCGTTCCAGCATAACCATTTCCGCCTTTGGCAATTCCTAGATGTTCATCCGTTGCTAAACCAAAGTTTCCACCTGTTCCTCCAGCACCGCCATCGCCTGAATAGTAGGTAGTCGTACCACCACCAAATCCCGTGTGAGATTGATAGGCAGAAGCACCCCCACCACCATGTCCTCCTGTCGCCGTAATAAAATTCTTTCCAACAGCTGTTGTTCCTCCAGAATTTCCTGTCGCACTGCGTGATGCAACAGAAGCGCCTCCTTTACCAATGATGATATCCTGGTGACCGTTTAAACTGGCTTTATAGCCATACCATACCGTACAACCGCCACCGCCGCCACCGCCTCCTAAGTAATAAGAATAACCACCCCCACCACTGCCGCCGCCACCCCATGCTTGGATTTCGACTTTTGTGTTATCCGTTACCCAATCGGGCCATTGAATTTTCCCATCCTGTGTATAGAGCAATTCAGCATCAGCAAGAGCCGGCCAATTCGTGATTTTATTGGTCAAATCTTTTTTAAGACTCTTTATCTGTGCCAAGATGGCTGCATCCACTTGCGCCTTCGTATAAACAACATCACCATCAACCCTCAAAGGTCCTTTAAGCGTACTTCCACTTGTGCTTAAACTGGTAACTATTTCACCATTATGGGTGAGATTAAACGACGAATTACCCAAGATCTCCAAGTCGTCACCCATGGTGACTTTACTGGTAAATTTATTATAACTTTGCCATTCATTTGGGCTGGCTAAGCGACCATAGCTTGTGAGATCTTCATTGATCTTGGCTCTAAAATCATCAAGCCCCACGATATCTTCGGTTTTATGTTGGTGTGCGCCTAATAGAGAGACAGCACTGCCAAAAGTGAAGTTATTATTGCTTGATTTATAGAGAACATAATTATTTGCGGCATCTTTTGCGCCTTCGATATCGCTTAAATCGGCAAAAGTGAAGGTTTTATCCGCTGCCATTTTGCCATTGAGAGCGCTTTCTAGATCTGCGATTTCGTTGATCGTATGCGTGTGGTGTAAAGGTGCCTTTTCGTCTACCTTTTCCTCAACAGCCAAAAGAGCTTGATCAATTTTGGTCAAGTTTTCCCGCAAGATTGGGAATTCAGAACTGATAAAACGCCCCTCTTTAGGCAATTCCATGTCGAGTTTTTTGGTTTTGGTCATCTCTGTTCTCCCATCACAATATGCCAGCGCCAAAATCACTCACCATGGACCGCGCTGCTGGTCCACCGGTAAGCGTGAGTTTCAAGCGCGCTTGTTTGGCGCCTTTATCACTACTGGTAAATTTTCGTTCTGTCCAAAGTGGTTCAGCGAGTTGTTCTGTTTCGTCAAGTTTCAAAGGGGTGAAACCACCATCATCTAGTTGCATCTCCAGTGAAAAGGTTGCACCACCCGGTAAAAAGGTTTTGATATAGCTCGTTAACCTTGCTTTTTCACCAAAGGCAAAAGCACGCGTGACATAGGTCGCTTCCTTATGGATCTTTCCCGCGATCAATTGAACAGGCGCAAATAACACCGGTGAGAGTTTCTCTGTTCCTTTAAGAATAGCGCGAAGCTTGATCTTTTCACTGATATATTCAGTAAGACTGAGCAATTGAAAGGGAAGGAGTTGATAAACCGTGCCGTTGTTTCTTTCAATTTCAAAGATGACAGAACAATCGCTTGAAGGCAACTCAATGGCTGCGCGTATTTGTAAATCAGAGCAGTCCACAAGATCAAAAGTGCCTAAATCGACAATCTTTTCTGTTTGCCTATAGCGGGCAGCGAGCACCCGAAAGGCTAAAGCCTCATCTTGATGGGCTGTCCAACTTTGTGCGTTAACAGAAGAAAAGCGTGGACCGGTCACGTAAGGGTGACTCGAGACATATCTCTGGTGTTCTGCATCAAAATCTCCAAGCTTTGCTAGTGAAACAGAATGATCCGCATCATCGGTTTTAATGACAAAAGCCGTTAAGCGGTCATCCATCACAAGGAGTGGTACATCATAGCGTGCTTCTGCCCAACCTAGCTTTGCGCCCTTCATAGAATAAAAGCTTTGCGCTTGAATATCGGCGGTAGGATAGCCGTTTTCTGTGGTCACCAAATCAATCACCAGATCATGGTTCTGATTGCCGATTTTGCAAAGATGAAAGTCAATACCGGTGATTTGCCGTGTTTCATCGGGGGTAAAAACTTGCGCTTGTGGGTCCACTTGCGTCCATATCTTCACCGTGGTGGTGCGCCGCATCACTTTCACATCAATCACGCCTTGACCGGTAAAAAGCCCTGTTGCAATTGTTCCACCTTTTCCCCGTGCCACAACGTTTTTTGTGCCAGCCGTAATATTTTGTGGAATCGTGAAAGCGCCCTCAAGGGTGCCCTTGCTATCGGCAATAAGGAGACTCTTTGGTAAAACATTCACACCATCAAAGGTAAGACTTTCCAAGATTTCGCTACTGCCAAAACCTTCAATTTTAAAGTGAAGGGTAATTTGTCTTAAAAAGTCGATTTGTTCTTGGTGTGTGTTGATGAAATTATCGCTTACTTCTGTTCTACGTATGGTACTGCCGCGATGTTTTCCCATAATGATTTGATTGGTGATACCCGAGAGCCAATCGGTGCGTTGTTCATGCCAAAAGTCTGTTGCGGGTTCAAGGGTTACTGTACCAGGCAGGGGTGCAAAATTTTGATAAGGATTGATTTTTTCGCAAGCCGTTGTCAACTCTTGCGCAATGATCACTTCATTTGTCCAGTCAAGGGTGACAGGCGCTTTTAAAGGAGCAGTATAGAATGTTGGGTCAATGGCAAGCTGCAAAATGCCGTTGCCTACAGCCCCCGTTTGTTGAAAGCCTTCATCTCTATAAGAGTCATCAAGAAAGGGATCAGCGAACATGCCTTTTTTGGCAACAGGCTCTTTAGAGTCAACATTGCTTTTAATCCGTTCTAATTGCATCAATCGATCAAGCGAAAGCACTCGTTGAAAATAGCGCCACATTTCATCATAGGGGGCAACCCGTGTGCCATCATTGACCACAACCGGCGTTTCAAGCCAATTGTTGGTAATCGTTGCAAGGGACAACACATCATCAGGGACACTCGGTGCCATGGGATGATCTACTGAGATACCTTTGATGTAAACCACATTGCCCCCTGTGTTCAGTCCTATGCGGTCAATGCGGGGTAATTTGTAAGTGTAACTGACGATAATATCACCACCCTCCGCACCCCCTGAGACAGTGATTTCCTGCGCTGTTACCTTATCAGCCGTGATTTTTGCGCGATAGCGGTAAGTCACCTTATAGCTGCTCCCTGCTAAAGGTTCGTCTCCCACCGGTGCCCAATCAATGGTGTCTCCTGTTTTTTTAAAATCTGTGCCTTCTTTAAATTCCTTGCTTCCTTGAACGATTTTGATAAACGCGGTGATGCTTTTATCAGGAACACCATCACGCCCAGCGGCAACGGCACCACGGGTGACGTTAACGGTTTTTTCTTTTGTCAACAAAAGAGACTGAATATCGGCAATAGGAAAATAATAGGGTTTAAAGGTGAAACTTGTTTTCCCTTTTGGGGGCGCAAAAATATGCGTTTCGCTAGGAACAACGCTTGTCGAAAAATCTTGCATCTCTTCATGGCGCAAGGCGGCAAGGCGTTTACGTTTAAAGCCATTGATATTGGCTTCTCCTTCTTGAATACTAAACACTTGGCAACCATTATTTGCTCCCAATGCGCTCACACGGCAGCCACTCACGATATAATGCCCATGGGCGCGGTCGTACGTCGCAATAGCTTGCATGGCGGGTTCAAGCAGTGAGGGTGATTTTTGATCAATCAGAACACCATCTTGCAAGATATAAACGGGAAAGAAAGTGCCATTCTGCTCATCCTCTTTCAGTGCCCAAACAAGCTGTGCTGTTTCGCGTGCGGCACCAGGCTCTCCTTCTGCCAATGTGCCAGGGACTTGCCCCAATAGCTCTGGATCATCCTCATGGGTTATCCATTTTTTTTGCAGCTTCACACCAATTTCCAAGCGCCCAATCATGGCAACATTGTTGAGTACAGCGGGTGCAACGGGGAAAATATCGCCTGCGATATAAATTTTGCCATCCGTTAAAGTGACGGTCCTTGTCTCTTTGTTGACAAAAGCATCAGCCCGTTCAACGCGGTCTCCTTCTTGTGCCACAAGGCGTCCCAAACGGTCATGACGCCCCCTGATGATGGTTTGAACCTCATTTAGTTCACCACTTTGAATAAAGGGACGCGTGCCATAAAAGACAACGCTTTGTTGTTCCTCTTTGCCGCGAGATCTGTCAATTGCAAAGGGTAAACCACTTTCATGCTTCATGTTAAAACCTCAATAAAATTTTGAATTGTTCGCGAACATCAGCACGCAAAGGAATATTGATAGGTGTTTTGAGAATTTCTACACCACCACGCAGTTCATGAGCTCCAAGCCAAAGCTTGCCAGGAGGGGTTTGTTGTGCAAGAGAGCCATGAACGAGAATGGAAACAAAAGCTGCTTGTTTGCCATCAACATCGTGAAAATCTGTGCGGGCTGCAACAAGAAGCGCCGTGCCCATCGGGGAGGGCTGGAATCTGCCGCTTGAATGGTTATAAACACCATCCAAAGCCTGTTCGACAGGCGCTACAGCATAGCATCTGCGAAACCCAATCACGCTATTTTGGCTGTCTTTTAACACGAGATAAAGCGTGCGACCATGAAACCATTCTGCCATAAGCATATCGCGTTCATGTTTTTTGACCGAACACCACGGAAAATTTGCCAAATCCCAAGGATAATCAATTTGGTTCCAGCTTAACTCCTCGTCAAAGTCATCTATCCAATTACCAATAAGCCTGCCTTCTTCTCTTGTGAGCGTGTGATTGATTTCTGTTGTGCGTCCAAAGGAAAACAAAGTGTCCCCAGCTGTTAAACGAACACCGCTTTCATACTCCAACATGCTGTCATCAAGGCGTGACATATTGCATTCAACAGCTTGCACATCATAACCATAGGTCCCACGGCGAAAATCAGAGCGCAAACTTTTGGAAAGGTCGGTAATCGCTTCAATAGCTTCAAGGCTTTTGCGTTCAGGCAACTGATCAAAATCAAGTTGAAAGGAATTCCACCATGCTCGCCCCGTCCAGGCGGGTTGAAAGCGTGCCGAAATCCCTAGCCATTCAAGCCCTATCTCTATTGCCGCAAGGGAGCCGCGAATATTTTGCCATGCAAGACCCTGATCAATTAAATCATAAA
The DNA here is from genome assembly GCF_042195725.1 of Bartonella sp. AP65SXKL. Taxonomy (NCBI): domain Bacteria; kingdom Pseudomonadati; phylum Pseudomonadota; class Alphaproteobacteria; order Hyphomicrobiales; family Bartonellaceae; genus Bartonella; species Bartonella sp. AP65SXKL. The sequence continues at coordinate 52,015 of NZ_JBHIOW010000012.1, read as the reverse complement.
GGTTAGAGAAATAAGGGTTTAATTCTTGTAAGCCATATTCGTCTATTAAAAAGGGCAACCAAGAAGGCGAACGCGTAATAAATTTCGCGCGGGGTATTTCTTCGAGTGCCATTTTAACGTGAGGGTCAAGAGCCATTGCTTCTGCAAAACAACGTTCAAACAAGCTCGAATTTGGGGGCAAAAGTGAGGAAAGCATCAATAAGCACGCCCCCGTTCAGACAAAACAATATCCCCTAGTGCGACGGCTTCATCCGGTGCGACCAAAATATCCTCACAAGGTTGCGTTATGTTCACATGGTGAACGCCCTCAACCATCAAGCGGCTTAGTATCCAACTTAAAGACAAATCACGCCCAAGCCTCCATGCACGCGCCCATTCTGCTCTTAAATTCTGCTCCGCTCTTTCCAAAACAAAGGAGCCTTCATCCGGTAACAACCAAAAATCAGCAGAAACATTGATCATCCGCTGTACCGCGCTTTTCACCAGGATGTGGTCATTGGTCATTTTAACATGGGGGGCATCAAGGGCGGCTTGCACCTTGGCAATTAAAGCTTCATCTGCCACCCCTGATGGGCTATCACTAAAAAGAGCCACATGAATAATCGGGCTTTTACCCTCACGATAAACAAAAGCATCTTTGACATGGATATCGCTTGAGAGGGCAAAATATTGATAACGTGGCGCTGTGCCCCCTGTGGAATGTCCTTGTCTATTCAAGCGAATGCGGCGGCGAAACCGCTCATCATCTTCATCCAAAAGGCGCGTGACCCCATGAAAATCCCCCAAATGATCTAAACTTGTTCCACGCGCAAATGTGAGTAAATTATCCCGCGCCACTTCATTAATTCGCTGGCGCAATAGAAACTCTTCATAAGCCGCCGCTTGCAATTGAATGACCACGGGATCATAAGCCGTCTTTTCCACATTATAAGGAATATGATGCGCTGCAAAAAGCTCAGTCAAACGCGTGATCTTTTGCTCTAAAATTGCTTCAACAGAAAGCTCTTCAATAATTTGTGGCAGAGGGAGTTGTGGAGGGGGAATCTGTGAAAAGGATAAAGGTTCAAACTCAGTCATCACCAACCTCTAAATTGATGCTCATTGGCTCTTTGTGTGACCAATCCCCCAAATGCCCATTGGGATAAAAAACACCCGTTAAAACAAAATGGAATGTGCCTTCACGCGTTGCTTTTGTCAGATCAATCCTCTGCAACGAGAACCCAGGCTCTCCACACTCTGGATCATCGAGTGCTTCAACAATTGCTTGATAAAGCTGCATCATCGTCGCAGGATCAGCATTGGCATCTTGGAATGCTCCAACATCACATCCATAATGACGACGCAAAACCCGTGTCCCAATTCTTGTCGTCAGACATTTACGAAGTGACTGTTGGCAATGCGCCCAACCATACAAGAGAGAGCCATCCTTTTCGCTCATCCCGCACCGCATGCTTTAAGCCCCTTTGCTTGTCTTTGTGGTAGAGACCGTTGGGGCCGCAGCAACAACAGGGGCTGGTTTTTCAGCGATCTGACCAAGCAGCAACGGATATTTAGCCGCTTCCTCACTTAAACAAATTTCCTCACCCTTGCCTGGTGAACGCTTGCCTGCAACAAAATCGGCATTGGTTAAAATAACATAAGTGTTCTCACGCATGATAAAACTCCTTTAAAGAGGGGAAGAGGTTGTGGAGGGACCCATTTTGACCCCACCGTGTTTGTGGCTTGCGCCAACAGATTTTTGATTGTGCTGTAAATCTTCTGCTTGAATATGCACACTACCCGTTAATTCAACACGGGTTGATTGATGAGAAAGCACCAAACCTTTTTCACTCAAATGGATTTGGTTTTCCCCATGGGAGAGAATAAGTTCATCTTTTGTCATTCGCAAAGCGCCACCGGCATAACAGAGCGCCAACTCTTGGAAAGAGCGTGCGGGATTAGGCGCATCCTCACTATAGCTATCGCGCACCACCAGAGAAGCAGAACCAATTTCGCCATGGGGGTTTAACAAGCGCACCGGATCACCAACATGGAGGGGCATATTGCTTGAGAGAGCGCCAGAAGCTTCTTGCGCTTGTAGCCAAGGCGATAAAACCGCTTGTCCATTAGAACCCTGTTCGCAAAGTTTCACCCGCACCCTATGACCATCAACTTGCACAACCCGCCCGATCATGTGCTGGTTGGCAAGACAGCGTTCAAGCGCATCAAGACGCTTCATGATTTGTCGAAAGGTATCACTTAAGAGATGTGCATCATTCATGCCCCCACCTCATTGTCCCATGAAATCAAACCACTTTTGAGTTGTCCCTCATCACAAAAAATATCCTGTCCCAACTGATGCAAATCTTGGTGCCATTCCACCACGCTTATCGATACACCACGCTGCTTAATCGCCGCAGAGATAATCGGTTCAATTTGCACCTCACGCGGGGCACTCAAATGCGTTAGCCCCCACAATTGCCCGCTATGACAAAGCACCGCAATGGCTTCTGCTAAAAGCCAACTGGAAACATCACGCTCTTTACCTGTGGTAATAATAAAAGCCCCTAAATGAAGATCAGCACTCATGTGTCCACTTGCTACAGGATTCAAACGGCTTTCTAACACCGCAACACGCACGGCTGGTGCCACCAGCATTTGTGTTTCAAGTTCTTCTAAATTAAAACGTCCAAATTGACAGCCGCAATCACGCACATCCGGTAAAGCGCCTTTAAGGCTTCTTATCACCGCTTCACGAAACTGATTAATGCGCCCTGCTTGTGTAATCGTTTGACTCATGAAAAGACCCTTTCCAGCCAATCTTCTGCCGCTTTGACAATTTCCACTTTATTGTGCTCTGAAAGCCCCAAATAAGGGCGTGCGGGCATGGTCACTTGATGCACACAAACAAAGCGGTGTGCATTGCCGCTTTTAAGAAAAAAGCGCAGTGTCTTGCCATTTTTCGGGCGAATAACCCCACCCAATTGATGAATCCGCGCATAAACCAACCCAGAGCCCACAATCACCTGTTCTGGTGAAGCTTTCATATCAATGGAGCGTGAAAGCGCCCCACTGGCATAAAGAATGGAGGTGCGAGCATGATTGTTTTTCCACTTCTCTCCTTGAGCAGAATTTTTTTCGCTTTGAATCCGCCGCCTTGTGCTTTCTTGGATGAGACGCCCAACCCCTTGTGCCAAAGTCCCCATCGAGCTATCAGCGCCCTTTTGCAAAAAGGATAAAGCCGCTTCAAGCCCTGTCTCTTTAATCTCAATATGGGTTGCAACAGACATGTTACCTTCCCATCAAACGCGGCTTGGCATGAAAAAAAGCCCCATCACGAACCGGTCCATCTTCGCTCATAATTTTAGGTTCATCTATGCCTAAACCCGCTTTGCCTTCGGCAATACGTTTCAAGAGTTCAACCGCCTGTTTGTAACGATCTTCAATAGTCGTGGTCAGTGCCGTATGGCGTATGGCTAAATTATAAACAGCAATATTGACACAGATCATACCCAGAGCCGCCGGCTGTCCAGCAATGGGGATTGAGTAGCGATGAGACAAATGCACATCAATCTCACCACTTGCCTGTTCGAGCGCGCGGGCAATGGCTTGCTCTGAAAAAACTGGATCAGAGTTCTCATCCATCCCACACAAATCATCCAAGAAGTCATCACCCCAGAGCTCTTCAATCAATGTTTTGCTTGCATAAGCCATGTTTAAAAGTTTCCCTTAGACAACTTCTTGCAACAAAACACCGGCATCTTTTGCGGCAACCAATTCACACACACGTTCCCCCACACGCACCCGTTTGCCGCCTGATAAGCCGATATCTGGATCTTGGATCACTCCAGACAAACGTTCGCCCAACTGGGCGCTAAAGCCCCAACTGATCACCGAACCATCTGCCTGTTGTTTGGTAGGATCAATATAAAGCAGTGCAATCTTATTGCCCCACACGCGTGCCAATTGTGCCGAACGCCCTTTACGTGCCAAATTCACTTGCGATTCACCAATGAGTAAACGATCGGGGTGTATTTCCATCAGATCAGCAAATTGCGCCTTGGTGACAAAACCATCAGCAGTGCCACCCCCTTTAACAGCTTTGATGATTTTGGGATGACGTTTGAGTTTTGACCAAACAACTTTGCCCATAACAATGGTGTTGGGTGTATAGACGAGACTTTTATCCATGGCCTCATCTAAAGTGGCATAAGGGTCAGATTTCTCATAATCGCTAAATTTATTTTCACCCTTAAGCGTAATCACCCGCTCTGGTGCGTAATTTTCACTTCTTTGCACAAGGGCTGCAACACGCACTTCACGCCCCAATTCCAGCAAATTGGCAAGTCCCTCTACAGCTGTCTTTTCGGGGTTATAACGAGAGCGCTTTTCTGCTCGTGCGCGTGCCGCTGCTTCAATATCTGAATTGGGGATAAGATCATCAAGTCCGTAATCTTTGACACTGGCTTCCCGTTCAAAGGCAGAAAATTCCACCACATTCGGGCGCCCTTTCCGCCCAATCTCAAGTTCAGGCACGGTAAAATTTTCCGCTAAGGGAAATTCACTATATTTAAACACCTCACTTAAAACACAAACGCGTGGCAAAACTCTATCGCCAATAAGAGAGCCAGCTGGATTGCGATAACCAATAGCAATAGCGGTGAGTGTTGGATCAATGGGAAAAGGTCTGTTCATCATAAGCCTCGATTAATTAATTTTAAAAGAAATAACATCACCAGCAGAACCATCACTCATGGCAATACCAATGGTGCGATCTGCAGCTTCCGCTTTAATGGCGTGTCCTTTGGGGTCAGAGGTCAAAAAATCACCAAAGGAAACATTGCCTCCACAAACCACTTCGCCCCAACCACATTGGCCAACATCAATCATCTCACCAGCCTTGGCACTCAATGACCCAGCAGTCCCTAATAATTTATCACCCTTACCAGAAGCCGTTGCCACCATTCCATCACCGCGCGCTGCAACAATGCAATAAGGTGAAATCACATCTATGGCGCGAAAAGATTTAATTAAAATCATCGTACTCATGATTGGCGCTCCTTTTGTTCGCAAATATAATCAACTGCTTGGCTAATGGTGATGTCGAAACCTTTTTGCTTCTGCTCTTCCTTATAATGGCGTGCCGCAACAGCAACCTCTTCTGGCGCAAGCTTTGGTTCTTGTGCTAAGGCACACACTTCTAGAGGGCTTGTTGAGGCAAGCGCCGGCAACTTCTCGACCAAACTTTTAAAATGCTCCATCCCCCCTTCAAGGCTACAGAGCGCACGATATTCCTCGCGAGCAGCCGGCAAAATCTTGCCCTCTTCAATGGTCTTGTCTAAAAGACTCTCAATGGCACTGTTTTTTTGCTCTTCTTGCAAAAGCGCTAAATCTTCTCGCGCTTTTGTTAATTGGGCATTTAATTCCACGCGTTCCTTTTCGCGCGCTTTAAGCGTTGCTAAAATCTCATCCGCTTTAGCATCTTCTGCCAGTGATAGTGCACTGGCAATGGCTGTCAAATCCATCATTTTCTCCGTCAAAGTTATAGGGGAAGGCTGTTCACGGCTTAAAGCCGTCATGACAAGGGCTGGACGGTTCACCAAACCAGCACCGGCTAAATTTAAAATTTCACCTTTCTTGGAATGGCGAAACTCAGGCGAAAGATAGCGATATTCTTGGGAAACAATCTTTTTAGCGGCCATATCGGTCCATTTAACACGCCCCCAAATCGCACCATCCCGCTCTGCTAATTCTTCAATCCAGCCACTTGCAGGTGCTTCTAGACCATTTCTCGCACGGTGATGTTGCCCATGCTCATAATCAATCACAAGCGGTCCTTTATTGGCTGCAAAGGCTTTTAAAATAGTTTGCGGGTTATAATGCCATTGTCGTCCATCACGTGCCTTCACATGGGGCGCTTTGGGCAAAAGCTCTACCCATTCAGGCGCTTGGCTAACGGTAGCGTCTTGGCAAAGATCTATTAACGCAGCATGAAATGTTTCTGCATCCCCATCTTTTTGATCTTCGTGAAATTCCTGTTCCATACATTGCCTATTGCTTTACAATTGTCATTGGCAATACAATGCATGAAACTTACTCCCACTATAAGTCTGACACTGTCAGTCAAAAGAGCATTTCTCAAAAAAGCACTCTTTTCCCTATTCTTCTCCTTGTGAGAGAAACCCCCGTGCCAAACCATCCCATAAAATCGTTTTCAAAGGCACTTCAAAGGCGATAGAGCGCCGTCGTGAAGTTAGAGGTACAATTTATCGTCTTATACAAAAAAAGCCCCTCTCAAGCCGTTTTTTTAAAGATTGCTTTTTGGCTTAAAAACATTATATCATTGGAGGTAAGGCGTGAGCCAGTTTTGCCAGGACGGTTTTACCGGATCTGCGAGGAGTTGACCGCCCTCCACGCCTTCTCATTTTTCTCGACACCAGTTCCTTCTCACAAACACCAACAGAGCTTTACGGTGTTTTCTTTACAACAACCGTTCATCCTTCTTTTCCCTTTTAAAGAAAACACCCCCAAACACTCTTATAAAATTGTTTTCAAAGACACTGGCGACAGAGCACCATTTTTTTAAAGATTGCTTTTAAACTTTTAAACTGTTACATTATCCGCGAGGCGTGAGCCAGTTATACCAGGACGGTTTTACCGGATCTGCGAGGAGTTGACCGCCCTCCACGCCTTCTCTTTTTCCTCGCCTCTTTTCCGTTAAGAACACAAGACTTTCTTCCTGTTGTTCTCTTTACAACAACCTCTCGCCCTTTTTTTCAGCCGCATCCAATAAGCGTCCAATTTCTCTAGAGCTTTTTTTATGCATGGAGGTCAACCACCATTCTTGTTTGCTTGCCACGAATTTAACTGCTAAGCGCCACCATACCCCATCATTTTCACCCAAAAACACAACGCTCGGTACACCTTTTCGCCTGATAATGCCATGGGGGCGGATGAGCGTTTGAATGGCGCCCCGAAAATCATCCAAGCGAAGATCACGCGCTTGATGCTCTAACAAAATATGTTTCACACTGTCTGCGGATAAGCGAATAAGAGAATTTTCCGCTGCAAAAACATCACGCACCTTTTGGATCATTGGGGCAATGGGAATAAATCCACGCGGCATATGTCCTTCAAACATGGCTTCCAAAAGTGGTGAACCCACAATATCTTCAATGGCAATGCGTTTGTCATTGTCCCCCATCACAGAGACTTTATCACTCAAAAAATTGCTTAAGTTTTGCGCGCGATGTTTCCCAGGGTTCAAATGCCAACCAGGATCAATCCCCTTTGGTATCTTCTCAATTTTCCCCGTTCGCTTATTGTGCCAAACCTGCTTTTCAACATGAAGTGGCTCTGCCCCCTCTTCATAGCCTAAATCTTCTGCTTCATAACGGCTTACCTGTCGCACACTACATTTACACCGCCAGCCATTGGGTGGATAAAGCCAATCCCAAACCGGATCATCAACGGGTGCGGTAAACCCCACCCAACTTTCATGTTCTAAACGCTTATGTTCTGAACTCGACAAAGCATAGGTGAGATAGGGCAAAAATTCTTTATTATTTTGTGTGCGCTCCCACTCACCTGCTGCATGCGCACTCATGGTATTGGCCCAATAGACCGTCTCTAAGCGTCGCGGGCTGCCCAATTGTACCACGCTCTTTTCACCAGTTTTGGGGTCAATGCTGGCCTTTTTACCCCACCAACCCTTTTCCTGTAAAATCGGCATCAAATTTTTTTGAAATTCTTGAAAAGGAACTTGATGTTTTATAGCCTCTCCAACCGCTTGTTTAAAATCCTCCAAAATATCATAGCCTAGCGATTTTGCCACCGTAAAGGAAAAGGCATGTTCTTCTGGTGCTATATCACGCCAATCAAAGCTTGGAACAAGTGCCTTGGCTTCAAAATAACGGATAACCTCTTTAGGGGCGGTTTTAAAAAGTTCCTCATCCATGATACCCAAGCCCACGTGCAATCATTTGTACTTTTGCCAAGCGCGCTGCTAATGCGTGATGATCCATCTCACCTAGCAATTCATCTAAGCCTTTTAGGATATCCTCATAACTTTTTGCTTCTCTCACAAGCTTTTTAAAAGGCTCTAAAAGGGGTTCTAAGTCCTCTTCCCAGTCGCTTAAAGCTTCTTGTGAAAGTCGGTCCAATTCGTCGTGATGTTTCCCACCCTTCTCTTTTGCACCCTTGCTCTCTCTTGTCACAGAAACATCAAAAACACCTCCACAATCAGCACAAACATGAGCCTTTTCTCCCCTCTCATCATCAAGCGCATTATCAGGAGCCTTTAAAACATCCTCTTCCTTTTTTGGTTGCGAAAAACCAATCTTATTGCGCACTTCTTGCGCCCCAACACGCAAACCTAAAGGCACAAGTTTTTCCAGCGCATCACTAATCGCTTTAATGTCTTCATTTTCCGAAATCGGCCAATAGACAAGGGGGTAGCGCTCTTGGCGCCCAAAATTAATCTCAACAAAAGGCACAATCAAATCACGATTAGCCGTCAATGCCAATTGGCGTGCATCAGCTCTGGCAATATCATGACGCACATTTTCATGAATGCGCGCTTGCGAAAAAGACGCACCATCATCCGTCGTCATGGTTTGCCCCAACACACCTTTAGAAATTTGTCGATCTAAATATTCCGCCTTAGAAGCAAACACCGCATTGCCACTGCCCCCTGCCGCTTCAATAAATTCAATCTCCATTTCTTTGGGAATAATCGCTGCCGCATCACTGGATAAATCACGCACCGCTTGAATGAGAACCCGTCGCTCCTCATGAGAAGAGCTTGCCCCATATTTACCCACACGCAAAGGCATGCCATAAACTTCTAAAAATGCCATCCAATCTTTTAAGGTATAAGATTTAAACAAAAAAGCCCAAGCTGCAAGCCGTGCAAGCCCAGAACGAATAGGCAAACCGCTTTTCAACTTGGGTCTGTGAATAGAAAATTTATAAGCAGGCAATTCACTTCCATTAAAAGACCCCTCTTCTTTTAAACGCAAATGAAAACCATCCCGTCGATCCAATTGAAAAAACCGCTGGTCACGCCATTTCCAAGCAACCGGCCACCATTCCTTGGCACTCTTGTCCCACAAAGTTTCAACAACCGCATAGCCTTTTCCCAAAGCATCTAACAAATCCGTGACATAATCATCAACAAAGGTAGGCGCACTAATCACTTCCCGCACCGCATCTGCTATCTTTTTGTCCTGTGCACTGTTGCTTGCGGCAATCACTCCAGGCTCCACCCCTGTGAGAGCATTTTTACGCATGCCAAGCACAGCACGATAATGCAAATCACGCTCTTCCATATCATCGGCAAGTTGAAAAAACTGCTCTGGATGCCCCTGTGCTGCCTGTTGCAAAATATCAGCAAGTTGCGCAGGGGTCAGACCACTGACAATGGTTTGTGACCATACATCACGAATACCATTAACGGTAGGGCTTGCGACTTCCCTCTCCAACCCTTTGATATTAAGCGCCCTGCCCCACTGATCTAAAAGTTTTACCATCTCATCATCCCATCAATAAATCTTTGATCGCATTGTTGAAAAAAAAGGCGTTGAAAAGAGCGAGCTTTCATCAAAACGATAAGCCTCTCTCACAGGTGTATAATCATAAATTTCAGGAGTTTGGCGGCTGGCAAAATAAGCCAAAGCGCAAGCAATCGCGCTATCACCATGGCGCATAAAACCATCACTGCCTTTAAAACGATGATTGTCTGGAATTTTCACAATGCCATTGACATAAGCAAGCGCTTGATGATCGGCAACAATGTCACTATCGCGCGGCAAAACAATCGTCCCATCCCCAAAAGCTTCTAAATAAGCCGGCATTTCCTTGCCATACCAACTTTGTGACAAGGGCACTTCCTTCACACAAGCCCCATAACGCTGCGCCGCTTTTTCGGCTAAATAAGCCCCATTGCCCCGCGCATCTAACGCGCCGCCCATCAAACGCGGCAAACCATTCACCCCATAAAATAAAATCTCTCTTTGTTGATCAAACGGCGTATTGCGCAATTCCACCATAAACCGTACACGGCGCACCAAATCTTGTCCCACCTCCATCACCACAATCGATGTCGCATCGCCACTCCGCGCAAAATCAACACCAAAAACATGTTGGCGCCGCCGGTCAAGCCCAATATGAAGAGGTTTTATATGTTTCTCACACCAAGCAAAAGCAGCAACACTTCGTTGATGTTCCGATTGATTTTTAAAATCATCCACACAAGCAAAACGCAACACCGCAATACCCAGAGCACAACAATTTTCAATCTGTAAGCGTGTTAAAGCCGCCCCTTCTTGATCAGCTGGTATGGCATCTAATTCTTGGCGCATCGCAGCCAAACGCACCCCATAAGACGCGCGAATTTGATCTTCCCATTGTTGCTCAGAAATTCGACTCCACACCTCCCCCTTCATGGCACAAACCCGTTTAAACAAGCCATTTTTAACAGCAACACCAAAGGGGTAACAATGCACCGAAAAAGGCACTTTGCCTGCTCGTGCTTCACGGATCAATTCATTGAAAGGATTGAGCACACCATTATGGGTGGAGATCACACGGATTTTTCCTCCCCAAATGAGCAAAGCATTGACAGCATCCAAAACAGCGCGCACATCTTGATGAAATGCCGCCTCATCAATCACTACAATGCCCTGTAGTCCGCGAATATTTTCAGGGCGGCTAGAAAGCGCCTCAACCCGAAACCCCGAAGCAAAACGCACCCGATAAGCAGAGATATATTTCGTTGAACCATCCGCCCTTTGATCAGAGAATAAAAATTCCTCAACATCCCCACTATGGCTCGTAATTGCCGAAGCAAAATGGCTCACATAGCCAATAAATTCCCGCCCCTTGTCTTTGGTGTCACCAATATAAAAAACATTATCGCCCCTCGCTTCACGTGCCGCCGCTGCAATCAGTGTATCATCCAAAGCTTCTGCAAAAGTAATGCCGGTCCGCCGCCCCTTTTCCACCAATTTTAATGGGGACTTATCTTCAATCCATGCCCGTTGATGCGCCATCAAAACGCCTTCCGCTAAGGGATCACTCTCTTTGGGAAAAGTACTTCTCTGCCAAATATCAAAACCACTTTGATGATCAAAGACATGACTTTTTGAAAAGGGCTGTTCAGCCATGTTTTACCCCCAACACCTGCGCACGAATAGCTCGCGCTGTTTCTTCTGAGAGCCCCGCCGCCGCTGCTGCTGCGTCAACCGCTTTGCTTGCTTTGCTGGTAAAATCTTTTTCCAACTTTTGCCGTCTGGTGGTCGACAAATGTTCAGCCGCCAACACGCCTTTAAGCGCATTGGCCAATTCTTGTGCTGCCTTTGGCGAAAGGTTTTTCCCACTGCTCAACGTGGAAAAAATCAACTCCTTAATCGCTGCCGCCGTCAAAAGAGTGATATTATCAGAAGCTTTAGCATCAAAGCGCTGCGAGAGGCTTGCTGCAATTTCTCTTGTCTGTTCTAGGCGCCGTGACATCACGGCTAGCCGCAAAGAATACCGATTAAAACTGGAAAAGGAGGGTATAGAAAAGCTTAAACCCATTTCTTTTTTTAAAGCCTTCAAAGCTGCTTTAAATTCATCATAAATGGCTTTTTGCGTCTTCTCACGCCCATTTAAAGCCTCAGCAGCAGCAGCAATAATTTGATCACAAGCTTGCGGCAATAAATCAATCGCCGTTAAACGTCCACGCCCGACCTTGCGCATCCTTCACCTCGTCTTTTATTGATGAACGTTTAGGCCGCTTAATCCCCTCAATGGAAAAGCTTCGGTCTAAATGACGCGCTCCCCGTTCTGTTAATGCCGCAAGAAAAACCGAACCCACACATTTTAAAGTAACAGCACCTTGATCTTCCATCCATGCCAGTTCATTATGCACAAAATCGCGATCGCGTCTGATGCCATAACTGTATAAAAGCCGCTCAATCATCGCACTCGATAAAGTTTCACTGCGCTCACAAGCAAGCCCTTTTAAAATAATCAACCGCGCTTCTTCACGGATGATTTTATCCATATCTGCTTTCATTTCTTGGCATTCTCCAACAAAAATTCTTGCAAGCGCTCACCAATGGCTGCCACCGGTTGTAATTGTGCAGAAAGCGTGTTGAGACGACCATTCAATTTCTCCATATTCACTTCCAATCTTTGCAGCGCATCACGATCAGGCAAAAAGTCCATCTCTGTTTCTAACTTTTGCACACGCTCTTTAAGCGCCGTGATATCTTTCAGCATTTCCCGCGCACCGGAAGAAAAATAGGCTCTCAAAACCCCACAAATCGCAATAACCGATAACAATAAAGACAACCAGCCATTGGCAACACTGATATCCAAATTCACTTAAAAGTCCCCTCTCTTGTGCCTAAAATCGCCCGCTCCGCAGCTTTTCTACGCTGTTCACAAATCAATAAAGCAGCACGATCACGGCTCCAATAATGCACCACTTCGCGCGCATTCAAAGCACGCTCTGGCAATAAAGCTGGGCGGGCACACGCCATGCGAACAACAGGCGGCAATTCAACCGATAAAAAATGATAAGAAAGGCTACCCACCGGCTTGTGTGTTGAGCAAGCGCACACGCTCAAGCCCAATGCCACCGCCAGTAACCGGCAACTTCCCATTGACTTCCTCCATTTTCACAAGCTTTTGTTCCAAAGCCGAAATCACCCCTTGCGCTTGATGCTCAGCTTCCAACGCTGCTTGTCTTTGTCGCTCTTGTACAAGCAGTGCACGTGCTGAAGCCTTGGCAATCTCCAACTGCCAATACAAATCACGCGCCTTTTCCGCCTTTAAAATTTGCGCTTTCATAAAGCCAAAAGCCGCCAACATCACACTGACCAAAAAAAGCAGACCAAAAGACAGTTTTGAAAGTGGGCTAAACATTGCTTTTATCTCCCCACCTCGTTATCTCCACCCCATCATAGGAGCTGCTATGCCGCTTATGGGAATGTTTCCTATTAGAAAAATCCAACGAGCCAAAGCCACGATGCACCCCCAGATTGCCAACAATAATCGCCACCATCGAAGGAATAGAAATGCTCGCCATATCAACAATATGCGGAGCCCCCCACAAACCACCAGAAACAAGCAAAAAAATAACCCCCCAAGCAAACCAAAAAGACCACCATAAATAGAGCCTAGAACCACGATAAGAGGGCTTCATGCCTTTACCTCGCCTCCAAGTCCCAAAAGCTTTTTGGCGCGGTTCAAATAAATCAAACGTTGCACAAGTCCATTTCTTCCCCCATTGATCGCCTTGGTAATCCCTAAATAATCATCTTGATCAGCCAGCCTATTCAAGCCTTTCATTTGCCAAAACCAAACAGCAGACCAAAGCGCTGCTGGAAACTTTTCCAGCTCTTCTGGAAAATCTTCACAATCAACCGCTTGTTCATCGACTGAGCGCCAAAACTTCGTAAAACGACGATAATTATTGCGCCCCGTCAACTGGATCAAACCACGCCCCTTAAAGTGCACCCCATCCCCAGGGTTGACATTGCCTAAATCACGCCGCCCCTCATAAGCGCGCCCTGAGGCATATTCACAAACAGTAAAAAAGCCATCACTCTCATGGGCACATTGGCTTAAAAAATGTGCAATACGCAACGGTGTTGTGAGTGCCCCATAAGATAAAGCTTTAGGCAACACGCGTGCCATTTCAACAATAATAAAATCTTGGCGCGCATGATGCGCCAATTTAGGCGCAAGGCGATGAAGAAAAGAAGCATCTATTGAAACCATAACAAACCACTCAATGAATAAAAATTCATTCGCAGTTTATCGGATTTCAAACCCCCAATATAAGCCTGACACTGTCAGTCAAAACTCTCAATACTCATAAAACTCTGAAAATAACGAACCTTGTGGTTCTTGCAAAGAAATTTTCTTCTTCAAGCGATAGGCTGTGCGCACATGCATACCAGAAACAGCAGCGGCAGCATCCACCGACCAGCCTTTTTGCAACGCTTGCACCATTTTTTGCCGCCGTTCAGCATCTCTGCCAAGGGGGATAAGAAGACGCACTCCCGAACCATTAAAACAAAAATGGTTGATGAGTTGCTGCGCCTCTTCAAACCCAACAATTTCAATCAACCAATCCGCACTCTCAAGACGCCCGGGTATATAAACTTCTCGTCCACCAAAAGCCCGCATCATATTCCATGCTGCTTCACTGCCCGCAACATCAGCTATTTCACGCAATAAGGCAGGAAAATCGCTATAGATTTCCTCTTGCATACATGCTTACCCCTCGCTTTTAACACCTTTACGGATTTTCCGCCCCCAAACATTCATCACTTCTCTAAAGTCGCCCCCACTCATCTCACCCAAAGCTTTACCACTTAACGCCATAACACTTTGATGAAAAGCCCCAAGCTCAAACATAGCATCGGGATTCAAACACTTCCATTGGGCACACAAAATGGAAATGCTTGGTTTCTTCCTCCATGAATCTTCGCGGTTTTTTCCTCTCCAGTCAACCCCACCCTCCCGCTGCAACCAACCTTTCAACGCCTCAATGGCTCTGCATGCATCATCGCTATCGCGTAAAAAACGAATATGATCAATCCCTGTCTGTCTTTTCACAAAGGCAAGCAACGCCTTATCTGAACGATCACGAATAATGCCAAGATTCCACCCAGCAATCCAGAGCGCCTGGAGCTTCTTAGCATATTTCCCCTCTAAACGCTTCCCATTCGGCTTAAAACCAAACGCTTTCATTTCAGCGATAACCAAGTGCTTTTCTGAAAAATTCAAATCTTTCGCCGATTGCTTGCCTGTCAAGCGATAGAGCAGTGCGCGATAGGTCTCATCATCAAGACCTAACGCGCGTTTTCCCATATGAAGGACAGCTAAAGACATCTCTCCCCCCTCATGTCTTCGCCAGATCAATGGTCACAGCACGCCAAGCGCTTTCTAATGTATCGCGTTCATAAAAACGCACATATTCCTTAGATGTCGTCACACGGATCGCTTCACGAATGGCACGCATCGCCTCTTTCCAGCGTGGATCATCAATATCCAAACGCAACAGCATAAAGATCTCGCCCCGATTCACCTTGCCTTCTTTATCCGTATTAAAAGCACGCGTAATAATCGCACGGATTTCAGGGCGTGCATCCGCAGACCATTCATTCAAACACTCATCAAGAAGGCTTTTGGCAATTTGCAATTGCGGTCCAAAATCAACACTTTCCTGAACTTGCACCTTAATACGTTGCAAACCATCAAAGCTTGTGTAAGTACAATTGCCCTTTTTGCCACGCCGCTCCACACCATATTCTTGCGCAAGCAAGCTATCAAAATCACTCAAATCCGCAATCGTATGGTTGTTAAAACGTGCAATCCTTGCCGATAATTCTTTCGCAAAACCCATAATTTTGCGCACCGTTTCATCCTCTAACAAATCCGCAGGGCGGATCAAACTTACCGGCACCAAAGCCCCTTTTGCATCCTTCATATAACGCGTACCTTCAAGTTCAATTTGTGGATTCATCACCAACTTCCTCCTTATGTTTTTTGAAAACGACGAAATGGCACAACATCCCCTGAAGAAGGCGCACATCCCGCTTTCAATTGCCAACGACACCGCATAAGCTCATGACTTAAAACGTGGTTATAGCCTGCCAAACGACGCAAATACTCATTCAATTCTCGAACATCTTGTCCATGCATAAAAATGCCATTCACCTCATACTGTAAAAAGGCAGAGCGCAAAGCAATCAAGCTATCTCTTACCATATAAGGGTTACGTTCCATCATTTGCTTCCTCCAAAATCCATATAAATCACACGATTGCTCTTATCTTCATCTCGATCAGAGCTGTCACACTCAGCCAAAACTTCTGCAACTTGGCCTTCCAAAACCGCATCCGCTTCCCCCAAACGGTGAACACTCAACTCCAATTCAAGCAATAACGCCAAATCAACACACAATTTAAGCTTTTCTCCAATATCAAAACCGCATTGATAATCGTCATAAAGACCAACAAGCGTATCGGATAATTCTTTGTCGCATAAAGAGATCATGCCAATTCCTCCACGTCACGGTTTTTCCATGCCGCTTTGACATGTTTCAAAGTCACCTCACACCCATCTCCAAGCGCTGCCATGCGTGCCAACATCATGGTTTTGTCAATTTGCCGCAAAGCTCCAGCCTTTAAGCCTATCCCTGTCAAAAACTTTATCGCACCAACATCTTCAATCCCCCAATCATGAATGCGCGCTGCAATATCCTCACTATAGGGCTTGCGCCGTTTCAGATGCATCGCCAATCGGCTTTTAATTTGCGCATAAGAGGGACCATTTTGACGATGAACCAACCGTCCAGAGATTTCATCATTGCCAACCAAAGCCAACCCCGTACCATTGATATCAACAAAGTGGCGCAACTGATTAATCGCTTCATCCGTTAAATTTTGCGCCTCATCAACAATCAACAATGTTCCGCCACCAACACGCTCTAACTTTTTGCCAATCGCACGCGTTAAGCGGGTGGGATTATATTCCACCACTTCCAATTCTGCTGCCATATCATTCAAAATACCGTGAACACTGCGCGTATGCGGGCTGGCTGTCACCAGATAAACATGCGGGCGGGTAGAGCGATAATGACGGCAGGTTTCGGTCTTACCACTGCCCGCATCAAGCGTAATCATCACCATATCCCCCGTACTTTGTGCCAGTGTTAAAGTGTCAATGATCTCACTGGCAATTCGATTCCTCTGAAAGGCTGGTTTTTCAGGGATCTTCTCCAAAAACCCCGCCGTTTCCTTTAAAACCTCAACCCATTGTTGAACCTTTGCATTTTGCTTCCCCAACTGTCCCGCATAACTGCCCGCATACCATTGCGAAAACGTCCCATCCGGCATGCCTATGCGCCGCGCCACCTCTGCTTTCGACCAATCATTCATTTGCCCCAAAGCTCTCACTGCATCCACAAGCTCATTCCATAAAGCAATGTCATCACTGTTGCGGTTTTGTGCTGTTCCATTGGGCTGGATTTTAGGTCGCGCCCAAGGATTTTTATCGACCGTTGCATTTATCGCGTTTTTCATGTATATTCCCCTCTCGTATTGATTTTAGACTGTTGATAAGGGGAAGGGCTCCCACCCGCCCCTTATCTTTTGTCTTTAGAATGAACATTTAAAAGCCGTACGCGATACTAAAACGGCTAACCTTGCAAATCCCCTCTCTTTCTCACACATCAGGGAACTTGCTAACTCCACGCATCTCACCCGATCAGGCAAAGATACCTAGAAACTTCATGTATTGATTAGACTTTTAAAGGATTAAGATTCCTCCCCCCTTTCTTTGTTAACGCTTCAACCTGGTACGCGATACAAAACCAGCTTCCTTTTGAGAATTCTTACAAATCCCCCCTCTTTCCTTTCCTATCGTTTAGGAAACTTGATCACCTCACGCCCCTCATCAGAGGCGGAAAGCTTTCTCAAAGCTTTATGCAAGTGTTGACTGAATTCTTCCTCCCCCAAAACCTCATCATCGTCTGCTTTCAAAGCTAAATTCCCCACATTGTTTGGCATCAAGCGGCTCACCTTTGGCTTTATCGGAAGCTTAGATTTGAACGCTTCATCCTTTTTCTCAAGGCGCCCATAAACATCGGCCAAGTGATCAGGTGCAAGCTTTGCTGCCAACTGTTTTTCTGCTTTAACAGCCTTCACATATTCTTTACGCAAACGCCCATTCAAGCGCGCCGCCTGCTGGTCATAAAAACCTACATCACAAAGGCATGGTGCCAGACAAAGCAACCGATTGTTCAAATCATAAACCCGTAAATCTTGATGCAAATTATCCGGATCAAAGCGTACAATCACTTTTTTCCCCGCATGCTCATTCAACGCCCGCGCCCAATAACGATTGCCATAAAAATGAATCTCCCCCGTACCCTTTTGCGCACGCAACGCCTCAGAGGTTAAAAGCCATAAAGCCCGTTGTGCCGCCGTTGCTTGCCGAATAATCGTCCCCTCGGCTTGCAAGCTCTCAGTAAAGGTCTCATCAAAACTGCGCCCCGCACAATTAACCGCCTTACGCCCTGCTTGCGCATTGTGTGCCACAATTTGCGCCCCAACATGGGCTTTAAACGCTTCAAATCCTATCGCGCGCTTGCCATAATCTTCAGGCTTAGCATCCGGTTTATTGCCCGTATAAGCCCCCGCACAAAAGGGATGTTTGGAAATCGCTTCTGCCAGATCACGCCATGCCCGCTCAATCGGTTTAGACTGTCCGCTATAAGGGGTGGTCCATTGCAATTGCACCCCCAAACTCGTCAAAAGCCCTTGCGGATCATCCGGCTTAATCTTAAAACGAAAGCGGTTTTGCACACCTCCAGAAATCCACTTGCTGGTAAAGGCACGCCCATTATCCAAGGTCATGCGCTCTGGTATGCCATAAGCTTCCACCATGTCCCCAATCACCAAACGAACGATTTCCCAAGTCTCAGCATCCGATAAGCGCCACGATAAAATCTTGCCCGAATAAAGATCTTGTATCGCAATCAAATAAAGCCGCACAGGCTTTTCTGTCCAAGGAACATTCACAAAAACATCCAGCTTATGCCCGTCCATATTCACAGCTTGCAGTGCATGCAGGCTCGAGCGATCACGCCGTTGGGCTGGATAAAGCTTTTTTGCCTTTTCTTCTCCCTCACGTGCTAAAACCACAACCGCTTTGGAAATTTGCGCCTTAAAACGACGCCGCAAAGCCCGCTCTGAAGGAATGGGCTCAAAACCCCGCTCCTGCGCAACCGAAACCATCCGCCGATAACATGCTGAAAAAGCAGGTTTAGAGGGGCGCAAATAATCCGAACAAAAAACCTCCCACGCCCCCTCATGACACGGCGCAAATTGCGAAACATTCTCCTCACCATAACAAGGCGCTAAAGCTGCCAACCAATCAGGGCGCTCATACCCCTCCACCATCTGCCGCCAATTAAAAAGCGACATCCGGCTCACACCAAATTGCACCGCACTCAAACTTGCCGCATCATGCACACCCATACCGGCATGAAGCAAATCTTCCCAAAAGCAAAGTGCCTTCAAACGCTCTTCACAGCGCCTTTTATGCGCCTTTGAAAGCCCCTCATAACGCACCCAAATACTTGTCTTTTGCTCCCCTTGCGTTTGTTTCACATCAACAGCCCCACCAAACCGCACCAACAATGCCGCCCGTGCCCCCTCCGGCAATAAGGAAATGTGAACTTCTACAATAGGTCGAGAAACCCCTTTAACTTTACGTGTCAATCCACTTTGATGACGCCATGTGGTCGCCAAAATCTTACGCAATCCACCTTTACTTTTCGGCAACCCTGGCAAAGCTGCCTCAGCCAATTCGGCAATAGTAAACCATTCCTTCATGGCTGCCCCCTTTTAATGCGAACCGGCGTTGCGCGCATGGCTTTCAATTGCGCTGCAATCTCCCGCTGTTCCTGCTGAAGCCGCGCAATTTCTGCTAAACGTGCCTCATCTCCTTGCAACAGCAACAATCCATCTTCACTCACCACCTCATCCCAGAGCCAAAATGCCTCTGTCGCCCGCACAAATGCCTTAAAACGCGGCAGGGAAATATCCACCTGCTTACTTTCTGCCACATAAGCATCCAAACTCGCCTTACTTAAACACCCAATCCCTAAATAATGCGCCATACGCTCTGCAATCACACTGCGCTCATGCCGGCATTCTCTCAAAGCCCGCGCCATCGCACGCTTAATGCGCGAGCGAAACCGCCCTAAATCAATCTGCGCAACGGGTTCACGACAAGGAAAAACCGGCTTTTGGAAAAAATCAAGCTGCCCGCAACCATGCCTCTTCATGACAGCACCTCCCCCCGTTCTCTTGCAAGATAAGCGCAAAACCGCGCCCGTGTCTGTGCATCCGCTCTCTGCCACACACCCAATAACTGAGCAAAAACCCGCTCTTGTTCATTAATTTGCGGTGGCGTATTAACCCCATTGACCAAATCAACAGCCCGCCGTAAATCTCCATCAACCTGTTGCAAAGCAATCGCCACCCGCCGTTGCGCAACCGGCTCCATCTTGGCAAGCTTCAACAATTGCGCTTGATTATCCGCCAATGCCGTCCCCCGCAAAACAGACCGCAACTCCGGCTGTAAATGCTGGGAAATTTTCGTTAAATAATGCACTGCACGTTTCGATAAACCAATACGATCTGCCACATGTTTGGCAAAGTGCAAACTTTGCACTTTGCCATCTTCTCCCTCCATTTGAGCAATAGGGTCAACTTGACCCTTTGCCACTTTATCCCCTTCACATCCAGTTTCATGATGCTCTGAAAAGCCTTCTTTTGGCAAAGGTGCAACTTGCACCTTTGCCACTTTGTCTCCTTCACACCCAGTTTCGTTATGCTCTGAAGAACCATCTTTTGGCAAAGGGTAAACTTTACCCTTTGCCACTTTGTCCTTTGTATATTGATTACCATGATCACCACCACGTTGAATCTCCCCATACTTCTTTTCCCACAATTCGCGGTAAGTCTGGACAAAAAGCGCACGATCAATAACAGACAATTCATTGCGAAAGAGGTTTTCAGCAACCTCTAAAAGCGCGGCATTGTCCTTATCAGCCTGCACCACAACGGCATCAATATCACTATAGCCCAAAAGCTCAGCAGCACGAAGCCGATGCGCACCAGCAATCAGCGTGTAATTGCCTTCCTTAGCATTGGGGGTATGGCGCACCGTAATCGGATTCATCAATCCCTCCCGCGCCATCGATTGCGCAAGCGCCTTGGCATGCTCATCATCCACAGGGCGTATACGCTCCGGCACCACAATCACATCAAGAGCAAGCTTTTGAAACTGTGCCATCACGCCGCCGCCTTTCTGATCTCTTTAAAGAATAAATCCATCGCACGCCCCGCCCATCTTCGATAAGCTTTCGCAAAAACGGGTTCTTCCAAACGCCGGTTAATCACTTGCATAGATAGAGAAATAGAAGTCCGCTGACGTGCCTGTATCGCAACAATACGCCGCCGTGGCACCTCAAACTGATAATGCAAAATATGAATAACAATCTGTCGTGCTAACGCCGCATCAAATAAGCCATGCGGGGGGTCAATAATATACCGGATCGGCAGATGCTTAAATCCACTACTCACGGCTTTTAAAGAACAGGAAAGCATCACCTGTAAACGTTCAACTTCTGAATAAGGATTAACGATATCGTTTCTGACATCTGGGGTCCATAAATTACAAGCAGCAACCATAACCACCCCCTATAAAAACAATATGACCACCATCTAATCGCCAGAACCAACCCATGCAAACGGCTGTTCTATGATGCAACTCTATGCAATTTATCTTGCCTATTTCGTACTGATCTTTAGACATTGATAAACCTTTTTATCTTATGGTATTTAAATTCATGGCAAATGCGCAAAAGCGCAAAGCCGTGTAACGAAGTTCAAGCAGCATTCCCGCGCAAAGCAGAATGCGCACGCGAATCTGTATTGGCATGTTTTGCTGCTTTAAAAATGCGACGGCGACTTTTGGGGTAGCGGTCGCTAAAAACCTGCTCGACGGGCAAACCGATAAAATCGGCAATAGCACGTTCGGCTTTCTCGTTAGACCGTGTCCAGATATGTTGAACACTGGATGACGAGAGTTGATAAGCTTTCGCGAGCTCCGCCAAAGTCATATTACGGCGGCGTAGCTCGGCTAAAATACTATGGCGATCCCATACTTGAATGCATGTTTGGGTGGTTGTCATAACTTTCGCTCCTGCTTCAAACGAATGCTCAAACCATCCGTTTTTTGTGGGGTTAATTGTAAAATATCTGCCCTCTATATCGGGCGGTAATTAGATGTATAATGCCAAATTCGGCTTTTGTAAATACCGAAAATGGATTTGGAGTGATTTTTTTGGCACGTCCTGAAAAAGAACCTACAACAGAACTGGCAAAACGCTTGCGTGAAATACGGCACACCCTTGGTTTTACAGAGCGCAAACAATTTGCTAAACATTTTGAAATCCCCGAAACGACTATGCGCAATTATGAAACGGGTTTGCAAGAACCCCCTGCATCTATAATGCGAATATATAAAGATCGCTGTGGAATATCCTTAGACTGGCTTGTCACTGGTGAAGGCGAAATGTTTAGTGACATGGCAAAAGCGAAAGCAGCTGGTTTTAAAGCACCTACCATCCCTGCTGGTCTCATGAAAAAGCTTGGTCGCATAGCTTATACAACCTATCGCGATGCTAAAATAAAACTCCCCCCTGAAGATATAGCGGAACTCGCGGCGGAACTTTATAAAAAACTGCAAGAGCTTGTTCAAGACATCAACGACACGGAAGAAGTCGAAGCAACTTTCCCTCTTCTTAAAATTCATTTAAAGCGTCAAATAGAGGCTGAAAGAGTACATCTAGAAACTACACAAAATACGGCTTAATGCCTCTCTAAGATGAATGGGGAATCTCTTTACGTTTTAAAATCCCGTAACTTAAAACAAACCTCAATATGAATAAGGAGCATTTTTGGCACGTTTAGAAACAGAACCTAAAACACCATTGGCAAAACGCCTGCGTGAAATAAGACGAATCCTCGGAAACGAAGAACGTGGTGCTTTTGCAAAATCTCTTGATTTGGCGAAAAATACGCTTGCAAATTATGAGCTCGGTATAAATGAGCCACCAGCATCTATCGTAATTGCCTATCACAAAATTTATGGTGTAGACTTTCATTGGCTTCTCACTGGTGAAGGCGAAATGTTTAGTGACATGGCAAAAGCGAAAGAAGCTGGTTTTAAACCACAAACTATCCCTACTGGATTGATGAAAAAACTCGGTCGCATAGCTTATACAACCTATCGCGATGCAAATATAAAAATCCCTCCTGAAGATATAGTGGAACGCGCGGCGGAACTTTATGGAAAACTGCAAGAGCTTGTTCAAGACATCAACGACACGGAAGAAGTCGAGCTTATTTTACCTCTTCTAAAATTGCATTTAAAGCGTCAAATAGAGGCTGAAAATGCACATCCAGAAACTACATAAAATACAACTTAATGCCTCTCTAAAATGAAAAATACAGGCGCGTTTCTCTTTACATTAAGAAAATGAAATAATACATTGTTTTTAAAGAATTATATTTACAAAAAATAGATATGCGCCATATGGCGCATATCTTTTTTGCTTTTTTGGTTATTTTTGGCTGATTTTGGAGTCAATTGAACTTTTGGAGTAATTTTTTTCACAGGGTCTTCAAAGGCGGTTTTCTGGGCTTTCACAGACTTTTTAAAATTTTTCACAGGGGTTTCACAGACCTTTCAAAGCCTTCTTTCATTTTTACCATGAAAACGCACTTTTTTCTAATTTTCGCTCTTTTTAGCTCTTTTTTACAATTTTAGGTGTCAAAATAGATTTTGACAAAACGCGCATTTAATGCTAAATTTTATACATAAAAACAACAAATTACCACGTATTCCTACCTAATCCCACCTTTTCCCACTTAGTATAAAACCTAGTGTCAAACTACATCGAACATGCTTCTACGAAGCGCATGCTTGTTTGCTAACTTTCTCTAATAATTTTTTAAATTCTGCTAAATCCTGTTGTGAAAGATTATGTAAATTTCTAACAAACATGCCAACAATTTCACGACTCAACGGATTAGAAGGCTTTATAGTGAAGCTTTTACGACAAGCATCCGATTCTCTTCTCAAAATTTCTGCTACCTCTTGATCTAAAGTATAGAGTTCAATTATCTTTTCCTCTAATCCTACAGGAACAGATCTTTTGCCAATTTCTACAGATGATAAAAATGCTACAGATATATCTAATTTTTTAGCCATATCTAAAAGGCGTTCTGAATGATCAATGCGAAGTTTGCGTAAGGTTTTACCAAATGGTGTTGCCATCTAAAAAATCCTATTAAAAAAGAAGCTCTCTCGTGATTCTAGCAGAAATTCTCAGGTTTTGGTTAGCTCCTTTTAAAAATTGACTTCCTACCCTCCTTAATACACAAGGTTGTATAGCATGACGGATAAATCTCTTGACATAGGTTTGAAATGTAGTACATTGTAGTACAATTAAGTAGGAGGTTTAGTAATGGGAAAAATTCAAGCCCGCATACCTGATGAAGTTCAAGAAATTGCAAGTGCAGTTATTAAGTCTACGGGTTTAACTATATCGGATGCAGTGCGCATGTTTATGACCCGCATTGCTAGAGATAGAGCATTACCACTTGATCTATTCCAACCAAATCCGGAAACATTACAAGCTATCGAGGATGCCGAAATGGGACGCGTCGAACGTACATCATTAGACGGCTTAAGGACCATGATACGCTCAGATAGAACCGAAGCACGTAAATCTGAAAAGCAAACCTAAGCTTGCTATGCGGGAAATTGTCTATACGCGTTCATTCCGCCGTGACCTTAAACGTGAAAGCAAAGGTAAATATGCTAATGCACTAGAGGAGGATTTGCTGCTTGTGGTCAAAGCGTTAGCGGAGAATGAACCGCTAAAGGCGCATTGGAGAGATCATGCACTAACAGGTCAGTGGCGCAATTGTCGTGATTGTCACATAAAGCCGGATTTAGTTTTGATCTATCGAAAGCCAGATGCCAAAACACTAGAGCTTTTACGACTTGGTTCCCATTCTGAACTGCGTTTATAATTGGATCTCCAATTCATAGTAATAAAGAATTTTACGAAATTTTTTCTTTTATGACAGTTGTTCAGTTCTTTGAAAACCACTGCTTTAAATGTGCAATGACATTATCTAGCGCGTCCATGAGGCGTGCAAAATCGAGGATAAGCAAAAAAAGAAAAAATGCTATCCACTTCATCAAGCGAGACATCATTTTCACGCTTTGATAGGTGATGATCATTTCTTGAAGCATTTCTTTTTCTGATTCTGTAAGCTCTGTGTGTTTTTTGGATTTTTTTCTAACCATGTTTCCACCCACACAAGCGTTCACCTAGATTATTGTGCTTTAAGATCTCTCTTGCTAAATTGGAACTGATGGCGTTCAGATCTTGCCGGCTTAAATAAATAGGTAACCAACCAACACAAGAAGAAGCATATTTATTTGTCGCGCAACCAGTGAGAGAGAGCAGCACGCATATCAGCATCACTTTTTTGATTAACTTCACTTTCCACCTCAAGCCGTGTTGTGGCTGCTTTTAAAGCTTTTTCTGTTTGCTTTTGTTGCTCTACTTTTTTCCCAAGAGTAAAAGCTTTTGCTAAGGCAATAAAAAAAGCGGCTAAAGCCGCACCTGTTACCATCAAGTTTCTTTTCATCCATAAGATCATAGGCGGTGCTCCTGAAAGCGTTTAGCAACAAAGAAAATGCCAGTACATGCCGCTAAAACCATAATGGCGGCTAAAGCCCATTGGATTGGTCCATTGCCCGCTAAAAACCCACCAAGACCTGAGAAAGAACCAATAATCGGTGCCAATGCTTCTGCTTTGAGAAACCCTGTTGGTTGTTTCGTTTCTACTGTTTGATAATTAGAAGAAACATAAGCCCCTTTCGCCCATAGCCCTGCCTCTGCTACACGCCGGTGTACGAGACCTTGTAAACGTTTGCCTCCCGCTTTGGTCCATTTCTGCAATTCGGTTGGTACCGCTTCATAATCCCCCCGATTAAGCCTTTTAAGCAATGTAGAGTTTTGGAAAGCTGCAATACCCACATTATAACAAAAGGAAACAAGAGCGCCGAACTGCTCGTCGCTTAAATTCACACAAACTGCTTTTTCTACCGCCCTCTCATATTGCCGCAAATCTGCTAAAAGCATGTTTTCAGCTTTTTTTTCTGTAATCACCATACCCTCAACAACTGTTGGTTGACCGGCTTTTTTCGTATGACCATAACCAATCGTCCATATGCCAGAAGCATCTTGATAAGCCTGCAAGCGCAAACCTTCCCACTTTTTTAAACAGTATAAACAGTCTTTACTTATTTTCCGTGCCATTGTTCAATTCACCTTATAAATATACCTTTATGAGTACTGCTCCATCACCGCCGTCGCCGCCAATTTTGTCGCTTCCGTGTTTCCCATCAAAATATCCACCGCCGCCGCCGCCACATTCTTTACCACCTCTACCACCGTTACCACCTTTGTAACTCTCACCACCCTGCCCCATGATAGAACCCTTACATTTACCGCCACCGCCGCCGCCGCCGCCAAGAAAAGAACTTCCACCAGTACCAGCTCTCTTGCCGTCTATTCCACTCCCTCCACCATTACCACCAGAAAAAATAAAGCTTTCACCACTGCTGCCCTCCCTGTTTCCTCCTCCATCGCCGCCTTTCCCTCCAAAGTTAACGAGAGTCATGGAAACGGAATATCCTCCTTCTGCTGTAACAAGCCCTTTGATCATTGTTCTACCACCATTGCACAAAATGTTACTGTCATTACCTTTACCACCACGACCAATGTAAGCTGTTTTTAATTTATCTAAATCAGAACCTTTCATTTTAACATGCACACATTGACCGCCGCCGCCGCCGCCATCCTTAACGCCACCACCTCCACCGCCCCAAGCCCATACTTCGATATCGGTGTCAGCAGTAATACCATCAGGCAATGGAATATCTCCGCTTTCTGTCATCAGAATTTCAACAGGTTTTCTAACCCCGCCATCATTGTTGCCGCTACCAGCGCCGCTGCTATTGCTACTATTTGCTTTGATTGAAGCCATCAGTTTGGCTGGTGAGATAAGTGCATCCACTGTTTTTGTGCCATCAATCCAGTCTTGTTTGGCAAGAGGTTGAATGAGATCAACTTTTTTCTGTACACTATGTGCTGTATCTTGCGCTTTATCGGCTACCGTTTGTGCCGTAGTAGCAATAGCTTTTGCATCCGTAGCATTCGTTTTTGCAATATTCGCTGTATTTAATGCAACATTTGCAACGTTCTTTGCCTGAATTGCTGCATCAAGCCCTTGCTGTGCTCTTTCCTTTGCGTGTTGTGCAACATCTTCAACTTTATCAATTTTTGCAATCTGTGCACGTTCTGGAGGAGTTAAGATAAGATGCTTTTTCCCTTCCTTCATATTCTCCATATCAAATACATCTTTTTCTATTTTATCTGGATCATAAACTGATTTTGACATACCAAAAGACTTTGAGCCTACAAAATAACGAATGGTATTTTTGAGATCTACCGGAGATATGGGATAATAAACACCTTCATCTCCCCTCCGCCATTTTTCCATCGTTGGCTGCGTAGAACTCAACCATCGTAGCTTTGATCTTTCCTCTATGGTTAAGATCTTTTTGGTAGGACCCTCGTGCATATTTTCCATAGAAAATGTATTTGCCCCCACATTGTCGGGATCATATGTAGCAGCCTTCATATCGCCAATCCCTAAAGGCGATATTTTTACCCAGCCAGCGCCTGATAAAATCGCATTCTCATGCGCTTCACCACTTGCTTCAATATCACAAATTGTGACCTTATTTTTGTAAGCAAGAGCTCCAATATCTCTCTTTGCAATAGCATCATCAGCCTTTTTTCCTTGAGCAGCGGTTGCAAAATATTCTACCTCATAAGCTGCTGCACTCCCCACTGAAACAGGTGCAAGAGCCTTACTATCTAAAACACCTTCTTTGACTTCTTCTTTTGTTGCTGGTTCAAGCTTAAATATATGTGTGTGATAGGGTAATGGCATCGCGTTTCATTCCTTAATCAGTTCGTTGTCTTGTTGTGTGAGAGAGAGGACTGCAATTCATCAATCAGTTTTTGCATGATCTCGAGACGTTTATCTGTCGCTTCTTTATATTCTGCCAAAGCGCTTAAAAGATCATGCTGTATGTCGCTTTTGACAAGATCAAGCACCTTATTTAAGGGTGCATGGACCATTCTATTGCTTGCATAAAAAAGGACGCGGATTTGCTCCGCGTCCGCAATATCATCAATAGCAGACGGATTATTGATCATTTGAAAAACTCACGATTTTATGGCATAAACAACCGGTACATTAACAGGGCGTGTTTCTGCCTCGCCCGTTGAAGAAAGTGTTATCTTGTGCGTATGCACTCCAGCAGGTTGTGTTGTTCCTCCAAGAACGGCATAGTGATAAGAGGGGTTTCTTCTACCAATATCATTGGCACTCCATCCCACTCCATTATACTGAAACTCGTGTGTATGCTGCCCCGCCGATTCAACACTACAAGCATGTGTGTGCGATTTAAGGCAATCTTGCTGTATATCAGCAAATTTTCTACTTCTGTCTAAACCGCGACCATTATCAAAGCCGCGCAAAAACATTCCTCTAAAGTCTGGAACTTTAAAGGTTGTATCGCTGTTTTTTCCCCATTTATCCCCTATCGCCTTGAATAATTGCGGATAATCCTTGCGTTCATAAGTAGCGCCATCACATAAAAGCCAGCCGTTTGGGACTTCTTGCATAGCAAAGGTCGCAATAAAACCACAAGGAAAGGTTTCGACCTTCGGTGGTGGAATGGGGGTAGGGTTTAAAAGATACCAGCCATCAAGACCTTTTGTTGATACGCCATCATTATAGACTATTTCATAAATACCATTTGTTTGTAACTCACCACCT
The DNA here is from genome assembly GCF_042195725.1 of Bartonella sp. AP65SXKL. Lineage (NCBI taxonomy): Bacteria > Pseudomonadati > Pseudomonadota > Alphaproteobacteria > Hyphomicrobiales > Bartonellaceae > Bartonella > Bartonella sp. AP65SXKL. Next base: position 23,460 of record NZ_JBHIOW010000012.1, on the reverse strand, counting down.
GTCAATGATACTATTCCCGTGCTGGTGGCTTTATAGAGTGGCTTTGCTCCTATATTATTCATGTTTATTGTTGTCGTACCAATATTTATACCACGCGCCTTAAAGCGGATAATGATATCGTTTTTATATTTTGCTATTGGCGAAACCGTCGTCAACGTGATTGATGTTGTTTGTTCCTTTCCATTCACAATAAACTTTGAGTCAAGAGAACCACCATTATCGGCAAGATATTCACGTATACGCTGCATCATGACCCGCGCACTATCATTAACAGAACTAGGTGGCTGCCCTTCTGCCCAATTAATGATACTATCGGAATTGGCATTTTGATCAGCTGTGAGTGACCAGTCATAAATATCAGACATGATAAGCCCCCGTTCTTCTTAATAGCTCTTCGCGCAATTGCTCTTCTTTTTGCCGCCCATAGGAACCAACAGATTGCCGCCTAGAGGGATCAATGAGAGGTGTTAAATCTGTCGGTCCCCCAGTCGATTGTGAGAAACCCGCCATGACTGGTTGCTGTAACATTTGTTGCTGTACCATCTGTGCCTGCTGTTTTTGTCGTTCTCCATTCTCTCTCATTAAATGAAGCAAACCGGAAAAGCCCTTTTTAAGAGCACCTGCATCAATACCTTGTGCTTGCAATGGTGTGGTTTCCATAATCTGTCCTGTTAAATTGTCTCTGCTTTCAGGTGCCATCATTCTGTTTGGGAATGGCGTGTCATATGCCATCAATTGGTTGCCCCCTTGATCACCTTGACCCACTTGATTACCTTGAAGTGTCTTTTGAAGCCTCTCAAACCCACGCAAAGGACCCACCTCGTTTGGTGCTGCTTGTCCATTGCTTTGGTTTTGCTGTATCGTTCTCTTCAAAGCATCTCCCGTTTTATTGTAAAGCCCATAAATATGATTCATAAAATCCCCTGCTGTAGCTTCCATATTGCCACCATTGAGTGTGACTGCCTGTCGACCTAAAAGCTGGCTTGCTGGAATATGTGGATTTTTGATAAGCTTTACTGCCCCTGCTGGTCCTTGTTGGTGTGCGAGGTAAAGCTCTGCCTCTGATGGCTCTCTGCCTAATGCTGTGACTAAATAACGCGTATTATCCTTCGTTAACCGTGCCATAGCATCGGTTGCTTGAAAGGGATCAAACTTGTTATTGAGTTGATAGTGTTTTGCTGTTGAATCGAGAAATTGATACAGCCCCCCTGCACTGCTGTTCTTATTTCTTGCATTTGGATTACCATTACTTTCTATCATAGCAACACGTTCAAGAAAGCTTTCTGGCAAACCATATTTTTGTGCTGCCTGTGAGATAGCACGCTTCACATTAGGATGAAAATTGATCATTAGTTTATAACCGTTCTATCAGCACTGCTATTCAAAAGAATACCAATAAAATTGAAGAATTTTGTGTGGTCTTCTTTGGTTATTAAGCGTTTCTTTTCTGCTTCATGAAACTTCTTAATTAATTCAACAGCTTTTTCCCTTGCTAATCCAAAATCTCCTTTTTCCCGCGCTGTTATAAGCGCTGCAATATCTCTCTCAGTATCTTTATGGACGCTTGAGAGTTTGCGTCCAAATTCTCTTGCGAAATTTTTTACAACTGCCTTGATGAAAGCAATCTTTCCTATACCCATAGTCTGTTGTGCCCCCCTCTCTTCCACTTCACCTATATGGTTTGGCAATCGTGCAAAAAGCTTTGTTCTTTCCACTTCTGGTCGCAACACTTTCATAAGTTGCTTAGCTTTATCTTCACCAAAAATACGCTGTAATTTTTCTTGACCATTTTTTGTGTCAAACAAACTCAAAAGATTGTGGTCAAAATTCTGTGCATTGCCTGCCGCATGTTCTACTTGCGACCGTATACCTTTTTGAAAAGCCTCTTTTTCCATCAACCCAAAATCCGAAAGTTGACTGTTGATTGTGTCGAGATTAACGCTCTTCTTCAGCGCTTGCTCTCCCTGCTCGAGGGCATCACCAATAGTACGCTCGTCATAATAAATTTTCCGTGCTTTAACATAATCTGGAGAGGACGTATCCAAAACGTCCAGAATGCGTTGTTTGAACAGAGTCAAATCTCGCGCATATCCTTGTTTTCCTTTGATGCGCGCAGAATTAATTTGATCATCCAAAACCTCTTTCATCTTATGTAAAATTCGCATATTCAGCTTTGGATATCCATTGCTCCCTATAACTGTTGCATCCGCTTCATTTGGCATTTGCGCAATTGCTTTTTTATAGGCTTTTTGGAAGACAGGAGTTTCTTGCAACCGCGATAAATCTTTACTGACAGCATTAGAAATGGGAGAAGCTTTCGCCCTCTCATAAAATGGTTCAGCCTTTTTCTGTGCTTGTTTGATAATCTCTTGCTTTAAATCAAGCGTATCTACTTTTGGACCCATCACATCTGTCAACGCATCCTTTACCCGCAGTGCACTCGCATCTTGTCTTTCATTCAAACGATTACTTATGAGCGAATAAGTATCATGGTCTTTTTTTGCTGCCTTAAAAGCTCTTGTAGCAAGCCCATCGTGAAGATCAATAATCATTGAATCAGGACCACGCTGTTTTAATGCCCTTTCAAGCTTATCAACACCTTCATCCCCTAAAGTCTGGCTTACATCCCTAAGCGCTCTATCGCTTACCTGAAATGCTTCTTTTTCTGGCATTAGCGCTGCTTTTGCTGCCATTTCAGCTGGGCTTATAGGTCCTCTCAATGCTGCTTTAAGTGATTTTGTCACAAAAGGCGTCACTTTTGATACACCACTGGCAACAAATGGTGTTGCAACGCCTAGCCCTGCACCTAACCCAGCAGACACTAGAGTATCTGCAAGCCCTTCCCCCTCACCACTGCCTGCTATTCCACCATAAATGGCTCCAGTTTTTGCTGCACGCCCCAAGCTAAATTTTGCCGCCTCTTTACTTGCTACTGCTTTCATTGCTGCTTCACCTGCAGCTTTTGCCGCTGCCCGTTCCGCACCCTCTGCTAAAGCAGATTGCACCGCCCTTTCTCCTGCTGCTAAAGCTTTACTGGTTATTTGTGCTCCTGCAACACCAGCTCTTCCTCCCAGCACAACATCAGCCCCAATTGCCGCACGAGCAGCAGCAGTAGCCCCTGCCGCGGGTGGAAAGAGGGCAGAAGCAATTACGGGTGCCGCAGCACCCGTTAAATTCCCCGCAAGAGATGCATAAAAATGATCTCGGTTCGCCGCTCTTTGATAGTCACGCCATCGCTTTGTCACTTCATTATATTTTTTAACTGCTTCTTCATCTCCCATCCAATAATTAATAGGTCCCAGAGGTCCCGAAGCGAATACTCCAGCTATTTCATCATCATACCCCATGGTTAACCCATGAAGAGCTCCCCATCCAAAAGCACCCGCTGCACTTGGATGTGGACCATCTTCCTCTGTTGCACCATTATTTCCTGTAACAGAACCACTTAGCCTTTCCTTATTCTTCGCGAAAAGCTCTTGAAGCTGTTCTGGTGTATAGTCACTTATATGCCCAATGACTCTTGTGTTTTTACGATTAATAAGAGGGGGGATTACTTCAGCCATTGGTTTGTTTCTCCTTAATGCGTCCATCTCTATCAACGAACAACATGCCTTCCGGCAATGCTTCTATCTGTTTTTCTAGTGGATCATTTGACTGTGCATGATTTCCCTTATAAGCATCTTGCCCATAGGCGGCTCGAACGAGCTCGTTTGTTGCTTCTGCACCACCAAAAAGAATTGCGCGCGTTGCTGCATTGGATTTATTGAAAGTGTCAATAACTGTTTTTAAAGATTTCTTCATTTGCTCTGCAGAAAGATCTTGATACAACGCCGCTACAGAGTTTTGCAATGCTTGCAATTCCATATTAGACAAATTCCCAAAGCCAGATGCGCCATTTGGTGAAAATGCTTTTGCTTTTCTCAAGGCATCAAGCCCGATACTTGCCTTCAATGAATCGAGCATATGCCCAAAATCTTTTGCCTTAGAATTAGGAAGGAACGACATTATAGGACCAGTGAAACCAACAACATGCGGGTGTTCCTCAATAGTTTTTAGCAATTCTTTAGATGCTGAGAGTATACGATTTGACCTGTCTGCTGTTTCCAGAATTCGCATTTGCATTTGTTGGTTTTTACGCTCCTCCTCCTTCTGTTCTTGAATTAATTTATGTTCTGAACCACTGCCTGCAATTGGCACCGCACGTATGCCACCAAGTGCATTTTCATCCTTAACATACATATAACCTGATTCAGGCTTTGACAGCATGCCATCGGTATTCCCCCCTAATCCAGAAGCAGTGGAACGCTGTCCTCCTTGGACAGGTATAATTTTCCCTGTGCTTGTTGAGACTTGAAAAGTCATATCCTCAGGCAATCCCTGCTCTGCCTTTTCTTCTGATGTCAATGTTCTATAGCCTTCTTGAGGGCTTAACGTGTTGCCTATAACTTTCATGGCAAGATCTGGATATTGCATGATTGCTTGTGCGTCTTTATCATCGTATCCTTTAGAGCGTAAAAACTCAAAAATTGGTCTATTTTGAGCACGTACATTATTGCCCTGCCGCATAACAAGCGCCGCATTTGAAAAGCTTTCTTGCGGTGTTTTTCCTGATGCTAACCCCGCAAAAAAATCCATGAGATGCTCGGAAAATTCTGATTTTCTAAAACGCTCCCATAAGCTACTTGGATTTGCTCCTGTCTGAACAAAGTTATCAAGTGACTTGATATAATCTGTTTTTTGTTCAAGATCACCACTTGCTTTTAAATGCTCCTCTTCTGGTAAGTGTGCATTCAAATGTTTTTCTTCTCCTATAGGTGCATCAAAAAGCTTTTCCTCATCATTTCCAGAATCGTTTTTCAAAGAGTTTTCCGCTATAGATTTCTCATTAAGTTGAGCAATATAATCCATCACATCTTTTTGCTGTCGCCCAGCTTCATCCCCATTAGACTGATCAATGTTCGCAACGAGTGGAGATTGAGGAATCATTGATGCAACACCTCCCTGATCTGAGAAGTCATACTTTTGTTGCTCTGGCGCCTCTTGTACCTTAACAGTATCCTTTGAAACATCCGGCAATGGAGGCATTTGGCGCTTTAAATCATCTGTAGACATAATCAATTCTGCTGGCGTTTTTTTCCCAGCTTGTTCTGTCCCTGCTTGAGAACCACGAATAAGCTCTGTAGGACTCAATTTTTGTGGAGTATTATCCCCATTGCTCACATCAAAAGAGTTTGTGCTAAAAGCAGCAAGTTCCAACGCTTTACGCTTTCTATAAGCTTTTTCACGCTCTAATGCATTTAATTCTTCTCGCCAAAACATCACTGCACCCTTTCCATCTCAAAGCCAAGCTTGCTATAATCCACATGCAAAAAACCTGTCGCCTTATGCAAGAAAACAGCTTCTGGCTTTGACTTCAAAACATCCTGTGCCATCACCCCGCGATAGCGCTCTGGGTGCCCCTTGTAGTTGTATTCATAGAGTTTATAGCCATTTCTCTGCCCAGCTTCTCTGATGTTTTCTTTTGCTCTGATATCACTAAGCCCAGCAAAAGTACCAAGGATAGTTCCAACATTTCCAACAATCTCCCACGGATTAGGTTTTGGCTGTGGAGTCAATGTCGTCATTTGTCCTGTTCGCGTTCCATAATTTCCAGCAACAGCCCCACCAGCTGCAAGCAACTTACTTAACTGGTCCCAATCAAGATTGTTCTGCTGCTCCCATTTTTGCCGCTCTTCATCTAATTGCCGTTGATGATTGGCATCAAGTACACTCCCTCCCGTCAACGCATTAAGATTTGCCTGACCTTGACCTTGAAAGAAGTTATTGGCGCCCGCCAACTGATTTTGGTTTGCTTGGTCAATCATTCCATTAGCTTGCATCATGTTGTTGACATCTTGGTTATATTGCTGTGATAAAGCTTGTGTTGCTATGCCCCCCAATTCATCAGCCAAAACGCCGGTATGCGCACCCGAACCATAACGCCCAGCACCTGCCAATGAACTATTAATAGAGCTTGTTGCTTTATTTAATGCGTTTTGAAGTGCTTCATTAAAGTAAGGGTTATTGCCTATTTGTTGCCCTGAAGCCATGTTCTTTAAGTTTTGGCTTGTTGAATTTTGCCCTGTGGCTAATCCATTTAAAGTGTTGTTATCATAGTTATGCGTATTATTGCTAAGCCCATTAATCGCATTCTTTGTTTGATCACTTAAATCCGCAACACGCTGCCCGTCATAAACGGCTTTTCCGCTGCCTTGGTTATAAAAAGTCATGGCATCTTGAGCTGCGTGTTCAAAAATACCTTTTGCCCATGCAGGGGGTTCATTTGTTTGCGTCGTGTTTTGGGTATTCTGGATTGGTTTAGAACTTTTTCCCATGTTAAAGCTGCTTTCTATATTCTAAAAGATTAACGAGATATCCATGCGTTTTAAGAGATTTTTCCCACCCTCGCCTGCCTATGATGACAAGCTCTTTTGCCCCTTTTTTCTTGTAATAGGCCTCAATCTGAGTGATAAGCTTTGTTAAGGGTGCTCCTCCCGTTCCACCAAGCGTGACAACAACCGCCCTTAATGCTCCAGTGACGAGTTCTTGTAACTGTGTTGTGACATGCGCCATAAAGTTTTCATGCGCATCAACAATAATCCAAAGAACTTTTTCTCCCTTCAAAATATCGTTTAAAATGGTCTCTGTATTATAATCATCAGGGAATTTTTGATTAAAATAAGCTATCGATTTTATGACATTGTCAAAATAGGGCGCCATTTGTTCAGCGCTCCATTTTTCTGTATTATAGATCTTAAAACTCATCTTATGCCCGCGGGTTTCAGCGTTACATCAAAGCCTGTTATATGTGTCCATGGAGTGCCTTCTGGTATTCTCAGACGCAAAGCGTGATAACGCGCCCGTGAGCGGATATTATACATCCCAATATTATAGCCGGCATAACGCTCTTTAGCCCAATTTAATTGGTTCTTGTTATCAATGATAAAAGCCGCCCCAACACTTAAAAAACCTTTTGTTGTATCCGCTTGAACAAAAGCCTCACTCATCAGGTTGATTTGCCTGCCCGTATCCCCCACAATTTGTGAAGCAATAACTGCTTCCATTGGAGGACCCGCAAAAAAACCAAATGTGTTGTCTGGCGTAAAGGCTCCCAAAACAGGCGCACCATTTTGCCACATCTTACTATCAAGAGAAGCTGGTAAATCTTTCAAGCTCTCTTGTACTTCGTCTAAGCCTTCTAATGTATAACCGGCTGCAAAAAGGGGAAATAAGAGAAGGTTTTGCCCATTAATGACACTCCATATTTGCAAAAGCCAATCATAAACATAAATATGCATCCCTTCAGTGTTATCATTGATAGAAAAATAAACACGAGAATAGACCGGATCAATACATGCTCTCATCTCATCAATGGCAAAATTATTGTAAAGTGTGAAGATGGTTTTATCGACTTTACCAAAGCCTATAGGGAGCATTTCACCAGCACTGTTGATTTGATAAAAACCATCATCAGAGACAAAGAAAGTACAGTCTCCACGGCTTGCAATTGCTGTGCTGCTTTTCGCCCCTATTTTGTCTTTTATTTTTGCAAAACTGAATATAATTTTAGAGCCTGGTACAAAGGTTGCATGATAAATGGCGGAGCGCATGAAAATAAGTGGATTTGTTGATTCCGTAGACCCTTGAACATATTCTCCATCGGGAAAATCTTGATAATCGCAACTTTTCTCCCCAACCGTCCAATGTGTCGCATCATTCAAACCGGACCACTGAACACGGTTTGGCTTATCTGTTAATTGCATCAGGCAAACAAAATCACCCCACACACGCACAAGTCCAGCACGCGGGGGATTACCACTCAAATCACAAAACCTTTCATCCGTTTTTAACGAAAGCATTTGTGGTGGGTCATTGCTATTAACAGCAATGATATGATCACCAAAGGAGGCAAAAGACCAAAGTGCAGTCTCATTGGCGTGATATTGTGTGTGAGGTTTGCTAATGTCTTTCCAGCCGCGCGTGCTGTTGTCATATTCATAAAGTTTTGTTGGTGCCCCCACAATGATGCGCACACCACCCAATGAGCGCACCGCATAGACCCCCAAAATCACATCCGGAAAAGGATCTGAGACCGGCGCCACAATGGGAAACGGAATATACGAATTTGGTGCAGGTAAAACGTTCACGATCTCACTAGAATAACCACTATTAATAAATGCAACATCTGGTCTATACTCAGCAATAGGAATAAAGGTCATCAGAAATCCGTGTGTTGAATTTTTAACAAATTCTTGCGCCGTGATGTTTCAATTTGAAGCGCATCGAGTTGCTCTTGAAACATGGCAAAAGCTGCCGCTGCCATCTGTGGTTCTTTAATAATATTGGTATAAATTTCATATTTTGCACGCGTTTTGATCAGTTCATAGGCTTCTAAAAACCATATGGACGCTTCTTGTGCACTCTCAATATCTTTTATTCTTACAGGGTCAAGAATAAGCCTGATAGAATAAACGCGCTCTGGTGTTGGATACAAGACAAGCTTTTGTTCAAAATAAGCATAGCGTGTAGGCATGCCATGGCTACAATCATCCTCAAGATTCTCAATAACAAGAGGATCTACCTGCAAAAGCTTTGCTTTGCTGTGATTATCTTCATAAACGTAAGCATCAACAATGCGAACAGCAGCCGGAATAACTGGATTTTCCTCTGCGCCATAACGGCTTTTGCCCTTTAGAGTGGTAAAAACAACTTCGCGGCTTTCATTGAAATAAAAAGGCAATCGTTCACAAAAGCGAATAGCCGAAAATATCGCCCTTTGCACTTGATCAACATACTCATCTGTTTGATCATCTATTTCATCCTGAATATCGTTTAACATCTGGATAAAATTTTTATCCCAAGGAGCAATGGTCTGTTTGTCTCCAATCGGACCACCTGTCTGTACTATTATTGTCATATCAGCCTCTTCCAAATGTATTGGGGCATCTTGTATAGGAGGGGGACGCAAGCAATAAACGCCCCCTTGCCTTTAACGATTAGTGTAAAACTCAACAATCACCTCAGCATCACCTTTGGTGCTTTTCTTGTCTCGTGTCATGTAAATCGTACTTTCAGCTTCTAATGGAACATCTCGTTCCTCCATAGGGAGGTACAGATTGCCATCGGTAGATTGCCGAAGCCCTACATCTCCATAATCATTACCATGAGGCTCTTTTCCAAATGTAGCTGTTACATCTTCAAAATCCTCCATGGTATAAGCTGTAATACTTTTTATAAAAGCCCCTCGGGGTAGAACGCCAATTTTTGTTATCAACCCTTGATCTGTACATTTAATACGCGCCCGTAAAAAACTAACCTGCTGCGTAGAGTTGTTGCGTCCTTGCAAAACAGGTGGCAATCCCTCATCTATTATGCCAACGGTTTCAACAGTCTCAACGGTCTCAACAGGTTCCTGTGTAATTAGCGATTTTTCTGCCATAATTGTCATCCTTTAATAATTAGCTTGCTTCGGCAAAAGAAGGGATAACAATCGTACCAAAGTCTTGTCCCCCTTGATCAGAATGCGGCAAGGTATAGCGTGACTTTTTCATGCCGATAATGGTTTTAGCTGCAACCCCAAATTCACGTTGATAATCAAACAGTTCTTCAACAAGTTTATAGCGTGTTCCCCCTTTCCCATCGCCTCCTGTTGCTCCATTGCCAACGCGCCCATAAGCCATGATAACACTTTGCGCACCAAGCAACACAGCACGGCGAACAGATGTTACAGGCTCTTGTGTCTTTGAATTGATACCATTGGGGACATGTTCAGCTTCACGCAAAATGACACCGTTATACATCCCCAAAGAACCATTAAAAATTGGGTTCTTAGCTCCAGAGCCATCATAAGCTGCCTTGGTAATGTCTAACCATTGCCCGCTCTTTGTATTGGTACGCAATTGGGTCACCTGTGTTGGGTGGAGATACATCACATATGCCGATTTTCCATCAACACGAACAGGGCGCAAACGTGGATTAGCAAGTTTAGCGCGTTCAACAGCCTGATCTATAAGATCTAATGTAAAAACATCGTCTTTTGTAAGTTCTTCATCAGTCTTTTTCTTAGCTGGGCGAATAATACGCAATTTGCTTGGCTCTAACGGAGCATTAAAACCATAGTGTACGGGTTTAAGGGTTATGGTGCGTCCCTCGAAGTGAATCCATGGTGCTGTATAACCTGCTGCCTGAATGAAGAACATCAAACTTAAGCGATCTGCATACCAATCAACCAACCCATCCTTTGCTTCTGTTCGTAAATTAAATAAAACACGTTGTTGATCAATGGTGCCTTCATACTTTACGCGTACAGCATGAGAAAGCTCGTTAATACGCACCGTTTCATTCATAAATTGGAGGGCTTCTTCATTGCCTTCCAGCGTTTGTCCCTCGCTAACGCCATCCCCCATAAGTTGGACTCTTAATCCGCTCGTCACAGAGTCACCAGCGGATTTTCCTAGCATATCCAATACTTGAATAATGCTGTTTTTTCCTTTTCCCATCAGCGGTGCAATGAGCAACGCTTTTGAAGTTTCTGTGTTTAGCATCTTAGCCCAAACGCCAACGGCTAATGGGTCATTAAGATTTACCTGTGTTACTGCCATTTCAATCAATGCCTTTCTTGGTTTTAAAACTCGCCTTGCGGCACCCCCAAACGATAACAATCACTTGGTTCTCTCTGTTGCGTCACCACGCACATCTCACGCTCTGCTCATAATTTGTTCAAATTTTTCGGGATTTTTCTCAACCCATACAGCAAATTCGGCTTCTGGCATGGAAAAGAGCGTTCTCACATCCATACCGCCTGTTGGAACTTGTCCGCCGCGCGCTGTAAGCGTCCGCGCTGCTTGAGAACGCTCTTGAAGAGCTCCTACTTCGTCCTTAACGGGCGCGCCACTATAGCCAAAAGCTTTTGCTTTTTGCACCAGCACCTCAATTGGATTTATACCGGCTTTCTGACACTGCTGGCATATTTGGCGCAATTCAGCACCAATTTGTTGTTGCCGTGCCTCTGGGTCTTTCCATTGTGGATAAAGGCTTGCTTGCGCTTGTAAGACACTGTCTGCTCTTTCATAGAGATAGTCCGTGATACTGTCTAAATCTGGATATTTATCTTGTACTTGCGCTTTGGCTTCCTCGAAATAATCCCCCAACTTTTGGCGTTCATATTCCTCTTGACTCATGCGCTCTTGGCTCTCTCTCATATGAGAAAACTCATCAAGCAATTTCTGTTGTTCCTGTACCTTATGACTAAGCCATGCAACATGTGCTTGTGGGTCGTCTTCTAGGGAGGGAACATTTTCCTCACGGCGGCGCGTGATTTCTTCCTGCATTGCGGCATATTTTTGCGCAAGTTCAATAGCCAATTCACGCGCTTCAATGGCGCTTTGTTCTGCCTTTTGGCGTGCTTGCCGCTCTTGCTCTAGTTTATCAGATTCTATTACATCAGAATTTGGCTGCTCTTGAAGTGGTTCTACAGCTGGTTGTTCAGAACTTTCCTCTGCATCAACAACTTCCTCAACTTGTTCTGGCTCGACCAACTCAACAACATTATCACTGGCAAAATGTTCATCATAGATTGCTTGTTCTTCAGGCGTAAACTCTTCTTCCATATTCTGTCCCTTCAATGTGTTATTATATTTTTTGTCAAAACTCGATAGTGTTCCAACTGTGCCTGTAAAGCTTTGCGTTCTAAGTCACGCTGCGCTATCTCATTTTTTGCCTGTTGAAGTTCGAGCTGCATACGCGCTTGTTCTTGTTTCAAGAAAAGTTCGATATTTTTCTGCTGCAATGCCGTTTGTTTCTGCTGCGCATCAAGTTGATAGAGTGTGCTCTTTGCTTGCGCTTCTTGCTGTAAAACAGCAATCTTTGCTTGTTGCTCTGGAGTTAATTGTGCTCCTTGGCTTTGTTGCATCATCTGCTGTTGCTGCTGTTCTTGTTGTGCCTGCTGTGCTTTTGCCGTTAAATTTGCTACCAATGTTGCCGGTAGTGGGGAAAGCTTTAAAAGATCTGGAATCATCTCCGGTGTTAAGAAACCACCAAGCAGCGGCAACATCTGCGTAATTGCTGCAAAAGTTTTCTCTTTTTCATTGGGGCTTGTCGGTGAATCATCAACAATAATGTCATACTCAAGCGTCGTAACAGCTTCACGCGTCAACGGCACATATTGGGCATTCTCTTGTCCAGAAATACGTACCAGACGCCCATCAGAGAGATAATTCTGGATAAGATAAAGGATAATCTTTCCCTGCCTACACCGATAAAGCTTGAGATTATCAAACAGCCCCGCAAGCAAATTAAGCGTTGATTGCCGGCGTGTATTTTCCAACACATTGGCTTGGTTGACCTCCCGTGTTCCGATAAACTCAGCCGATAACCCTGTTACATGCGTTATCGCTTCACGCGATTCATTAAACAGCTGGAAAAATCCATTGGGAAATTGTGCACTTGGCTTTGGTTGAATTTTCCCTCCTGTAAGCGCGCCATTTTTAACCCAAGTAATCGTATCCGTTCGCGCCCAGCTTTCCATGGCTTGGCGATCATCATCGAAAGCGTCTCGTTCTGCCATCAAGCCGCCCTTAGACTGGCTATTAAGGATATACATCACTTGGCTAAAATATTTATTCGACCATTTTTGTGGATCTTTTGCGGGGCGAACAATCCCGTAAAACTGGTTTTTAAGCTTATCCAGCGTGCCCGTGATACACTCCCACCCAAGTTGCCCATCAGGTGCTAATGGCTTATCGGGCTTTGCTAAAAGACGTCGTCCTAGAAAAGCGCGTCTCACCACTTTTTTATTAAAACACACCCCTTGTAATTGTGGCATTACCCTTTGAAGCTGTTCAAACTCCTGTTTGCTATAGTTGCGCATCTGTCCGGTTTGAAGATCAGGCGCCTTGTAAGTGGTCTCATATTCAAACCAACGGCATTCAACCAGCGTAACATAGCGTTTCCCAGAATACGGATCTGAGAGAGAAGTCGCATTGGAGTCATCTTGATACGCATCAAGCGACACATGAGAATCCTCAGAATCGGTTGTACTATCGATAGCCCAATCGGCGTTAAGATCTTCAACAGCAACATCAGGAAAAAGACTTTTAGCATCCTCAACGGATTTGCGATCAACATACCACATACGCTGTGCGTCAATGAGATTTGGTCTTACAGCATTGGCATCCCAAACCATTTTTAAGGGATCTAAACGTTGAACAGCAGGTATCCCTTCGGGATCTGTATCATAATCAAGCCGCGTATCTGTCCAGCCCATACCGCAAATAACCATATCCTGAAAAGCATCGGAATCGGCATATTCCGCCTCTGCCTCATCACGAAACCATTCTGCTGCTCCAGTAAGCAATTCATTGGGTATTGCCGCTCCCATTTGCCGTGGTTGAAACTGTACTTCGCGCTTATTATTACGCTCCGCCCCAACAATAGCATTCACAAGGGGTGCAATGCGGTTAAAAGTCATGACAGGACGGCGTTGCTCTTTTAAAACCGCAAGATCTTCCTCTGCCCATTGACGACCATTATAAAAATCAAAATCTTCACGCGCCTGTTCACGCCATTCATTAACATGTTCAATATCTTCTGCGTACCAAGACTTTAAACGCTTATAGAGTTCATATTCATCGAGGATTGTCGTTTTTTGAAAGTCTTGATCTAGAATGCCATCCATGATGCCGCTTCTCTTTCCATAGTGCAATAACGCTCTTGCTTGGGTTTGACACTGGGTGCTTCATAGACAATGCACATTAAACCAAAGGCATCCGCCCCATGGCTCGACCAATCATGCTCTGCACCCAAACCAATGCCGCGCTTCTCATCCCATTTCTCATGATACCAATTCAGTGCTTTGCGCCCTGCTACCGTCATCTCTTCATTAAACCAAACAGACGGCAAAATACGCCGCACCGCCTCTATACGCATCTTAACCGCCCCTGCCCCTTGATTAGGGATCACTTGCGTTTCAAAACCCGCATCATTTAAAGCACTCTCAAAACTCACATTGTGCACACGGTCTCTGGTCGCACCATCATGGGGCAAAACCATCAATGCCTTCTCATAACCATTGTGACGCAACCAACCGATATGTTCCGATAAAGGCTGCCCCTGTGCTTCGTAATAATTAAGCACTCTGATTTCTCGTCCCACAAACTGTGCTATCCATATCGCTGTTGCATCTGCCTTGGCGCCCGTACCCCCAATGTCCCAAAAAGCCCGTATCTGCATTAAAGGGTCACGCGCAACACGCCCTATCCGCCCCTCTTGCTCGGCTGCCAACATTTCCTTTTGATAATAAGCACCTTGAACCGCTTTCAGATAATCCCCTTCCCAGATATGCTTATAGGTCTCTGGACGGTTTCTCAGATCATCCAATCGTGCTTCATTCAAGATCTTGGGAAACTTCGGATTGTCTGACCAGTTGATCTCTACACGCTTAATGGCTTCATTGTCTGAAAAGCGAAACCGCTTCTCAACGGGTGCATTCTCTCGCAACGGGTTCCATGTGACCCATAACTCTGCTCGCCACCCCTCTCCCTCTTCTCGCAAAGTCGGTATAAGCGTCTGCCAAGCCGTCTCTGTAACCGGCTCTGCTTCATCAACCCAACAAAGCAAAATACGCCCCATGGATTTGATACTGGCAATATTACGGTCTAGTCCAGAAAACTGAAAGGCTATACGACCATCTATCGATTTAATCGACGACTCCCCAACCTTGTAATAGTCCTTTAAAAAGTCGTGCGCTTCAATGGCGCGCTTAATCTCCTCCAATGAACTCTCTGCTAGCGAATTCTGAAACTGACGTGCACAAAGTATAGTGCCTGATATCCCTCCCATACCAAATTGATAGCCTTTTAAAGCCGCCATCAAGGCAAATGATCTTGTCTTTCCAGACCCTCTTCCTCCCCAAGCAGCACGCACCAAAGCCTTACCTGTAAAAATCGGTATAAGCTTTGGAACAATATTAATCTGTCGTGTCGTCATTGACCAAAGGCGCGATTTCTACACGCGTTATCATCTTAATGGCGCCCCCATCTTCCCCTGTCACTTGAAGAGGCAAAATCTTTCCCAACAATGACAGATAAGCAGCGGGGCATTTGATTGCCTGTTTTTCTAGATAAGAGATCAAACCATCATCACCATATTTCTTACCAGCGCGCTCAGCTGCCTTAAGCACTGCTTCTTTCAAAATACGTGTCGTTTTATTTGGCACACCTTTTACTCGCCCTTGACCTGCCTTTGGGGGCGTTTTTTTTGCAAGTTTTTCAGTGGTTTTCATGTGTGTTTCTTTTTGTAAACAAGACAATAAAAAAACCCCGCAAAAGCAGGGCTCTGAACAATCATATAAACTTATAAGAAAGGTTATACCTTTACCGTAATTCTAGACACAATTCGACTAGTACAGCAACGCCATAAAACACTATTTTTCATATCCTGTCAACAAAAAAATCACGATATTGTATATTTTTTATTTTTTTACCTAAATCTAGTGTCTTTAACAACCAACCACTCACAATTGTATCATCTAAACGAATCAATTATATGACTAGAAACTAATAAAAAGCGGGGGAGAACAATGCGTGATATTGTCATAGTAATAGTGGGTATACTCATCCTATGGGCTATAGTCTCTGACATGCGGGAAGAAGCAGAGAATGGTCGGAATACAGAATTTCAAGGTACTCTTTTATTAGCCATAGTACTTGGGGTGCTTTGGTATCTTGAATTTTCAAGAAACTCTTTATTAGTAGTAGCAATTTTGTTGTTTGCTTGGAGAAATTACCTAGGAATAATAGCAAATTTTGAACATGATCGCTTAGTCGAATACTCTCAGATGGCGTTTGATTATGAGAATGAAAAAATTAATAAAGCGATTATACAACGAAACGAAGCAGTTAAGGAAAACAGTAGGATGGTCGATAGACACTACAAAGCGATTAAGGAACAAGAGAAAATAATTGAGGAATTATACGAAAAGCTTTGGCAACAACAGAAACAGATAATGATAATGGAAAAACAGAATGAATCTGGTTGAGAAAAAAATCAATTAAAAATTCAATACTATGATTAATGATTAATAAAAAGGGGGAGAAAATGTGGTTTATTATAGGAATTGTAATCCTTATCTTAATAATCCCAATATTAATTGATATTATTATATTAGTAATTTACGGCATTGGATTATTTCTAGGGGGCATACTTGAAACTCTAAAAGAGTTCCTAAATTTAGTAGGAAAAATACTATTAACAATAATACTGCCAACGTTAGAAACTATCGATTATGCTTTTACAAAGGATAAAAGCAAATGGAACGAAATAATTGAAAAACGAGAAAGATTTAGAGAACATAAAGCGATTAAGAAAAAAAACGGAGAAAAAACGATAAATTATTACTTTCGTTTTGCTAAACGCAGCTTATTTTTATTCTTACGCCTTATGGCACTCTCCTATTTCACAGCAGTGGTTACCTTTATAATTATGTTTTCTACAGGGTACATCATTGCTACGTTTTTCCCCCGCTCTTTTGCCCCTTATTTGTTAGGGACAATTATTTTAATGCTTACTCTTCCCCTTACAGTCTGTATGGCACCAATCCAATATAGAATACAAGCGCTACCTGTTTCATTTTTACTACAAACAATGCTTCTCTGGATTCAGTTTCGCGAAAACCTCTCTATGGGTATTGTATTCTATATCGCATTCTTTGAGCTATTCGTATATATATTATTTAGCTTTTCTCACGCAGTATTTATAGCCGAAATATCAGAAGAGCAATCAACTGCCTTTGAAACATTATAACAAACATTTACCATTTAGTTTTTCTGTCAAAATATTTATGAAGCGCGTTAAGAGCGACCCGCAATGAATTCACAAGATGTGGTAATGTTTGGTCTTCGACAATAATATATTGTATTGCTGCATAAAGATTATACTGTCTATAGAGATGTTGTGTTTCTTTTATCGCCTCTTGCATATTAGAAAACTGTACTGTTGCAAATTCAACCCATTTCTCTCTTGCTTTGTCATCAGAAGATGATGGTATTTCGTCATAAACAGCGCTTGGTAAACCTTTTGCACACAAATAGTCATTTTTCACTTCAATATATTTTTGCGCAGCATCATACTGGTCTTGAGTAAGCACACCTTGCAAACACAGCCGCCCAACATAAGTACCAGCAAGCGGATTTTTAGCCTCTTCAATAGTCAAACCAAAGCGTTTAGCACGCATTTCAATTGCCAATTGATTAACAGGATCTTGACGTACTTTCACTTGTGAAATGTAAGCATCTTTCTTCTTCATACATCCCCTAATCTGTGGGAGCCCACATGTTTCTCTTTGTTATATTTTATCAATCAAAATGGTATGCTGTCATTAAGAGATGCACTATGATCAGCGGCACCTGAAGCGATAGCATAATTTTGAGAAGTAATAGATGAAGGGGCAGATTGATCTTTCTTTACATCAAGCAAATACAACTCGCCTTTGAATTGTGGTAAAATAATCTCTGTTGTGTAACGGTCATGCCCATTTTTATCTTGCCATTTGCGTGTCTGTAATTTGCCTTCTACGTAAACCTTTGAACCTTTGTTTAGATATTGAAGTGCAATTTTTGCTAAATGCGGATTAAAAATCACCACGGAATGCCATTCTGTTTTCTCTACTTTTTGATTGGTTTTTTTATCTGTATAGCTCTCAGAAGTCGCTATACTAAAATTGACTATTTCTGCTCCAGAATTCATTGTTTTGCTTTCGGGATCAGCACCTAAACGCCCGATTAATGTCACTTTATTTAGCATGTTTTTTCTTACCTTAAACTTGTACTTTAATACATAGAAAATCTTAGCATGATTTGCTTATTTTTTCAATTATTTCAAAATGATATTATTGTTTTTTAACATATAAAATTATATTTAATATGCAAAAAAACATAAATAGTTCAGTGTTCATTTAAAACTCTTGATATACATACATAAATGTATTAACATAAGACATGAAAATAAGATTTGAATGGGATGAAGCTAAAGCGAAAAGTAATCTTAGAAAGCACCGTGTCAGTTTTGAAATTGCTGCTCGTGTTTTTGCAGACCCGTTCGCCATGGTTAAACAAGACCGTATTGAAAACGGAGAATATCGTTGGCAAACTTTGGGTCTTGTGGATGGTTTTTTACTGCTGCTCGTGGCGCATACTGTCCATGATGATAAAGATGGTATAGAAGTAATCCGTATTATTTCAGCGCGGCGAGCCAACTCAAAAGAAAGGAAACGTTATGAAGAAGAAAGTTCGTTATGAAATTGATGTAGGTAACTTATCACCTTTGACAGATAAACAGAGAGTTGAAGTTGATAAGCTGGCTGCAATGCCGGACAGTGCAATTGATCATAGTGATATTCCGTCACTCAATGATGCATTCTGGAAAAACGCCGTTCGCAATCCATTCTATAAACCAACCAAAACTGTCACAACAGTACGTGTGGATTCAGACGTTCTAGCGTGGCTTAAAAGTCAAGGGAAAGGATATCAAACACGGATTAACGCAATTTTACGTGACGCCATGCTTCGTTCAATGCGTTGATCTCTTTCCTGCTACAAAGAGTATCAAACTGCTTTCGATAGTTTTTTATCTCCTTGTTGATCTCATCTATGAACGTTGAGAAGAAACAACGTAATCTGAACAGTTTTATAAAATCGGAAATTTTACTATAGCTTTTTAACGGAGCACTGTAGTGTGTAAATAGATATATTTATTAAACTGCGTGTATGTAACATAAGAAACAATACACAAACTAAAAAGGAATACCAAAGAGCAGTATCTGAGTACCAAAGTACAGTATCCAATGAAAAAGAAAGCTTATGCTCCACGTACTTAGAAATAATAGGTAAAGAGACCGTTTCTTTATAACTACTTGGGAAAATTAAAACGACAAGCGCTAAACTTATTAGTTTTAAGAGTCTGTGCAAATACTGTTGTAAATCACGTGTTAGTTTCACCCAACCCGTTGTATCATCATCTTTATATTTTGGATTGTTCTGCAACTCAAAAGGAATATGAGAATTGCATAAAATTACAAAAATATTTGTTACTATTATCAAACCAAAAGATGCAAATATCAAAATACTTTGAATAAAGTAGGGATTTTTTTTAATTCCTAAAAAACATAAAAATATAAAAGTTATAATGCCAAACAAGGCTCTTAGCTGTTTATCTGTAAACATATTTATTTCCTGCGGTTTTCGATAATTTTTTGATCTCTTTATTGATCTCGTCTATAAGAGGTTCGTAATTGAGAACGCTTTTCGGAATAGCACCACCGTAAACCCATGCTTTCACCTGCGCTTTGGTACTAAAATCCGCATTTTCTGGTGTGGTATAATACTGTCCGCCATCAAACTTTTCACACTCTCTTGTACCGTCTTCATATTCGTAGAGGTTGTAAAAATACTCCTCTGCTCCGTTCCCCCAAGGAACATAACCAACAGCTGTTGCAACAAACTCTTTTTGCATTGGTTGTTTACGCTTTTTTAAGAACAGGTCTTTTAATATTCTCATGTTTTTAGTCCATAATTTTACCAATTGGTCTATTTACCTTAAATTTGACCGTACAGAGCGTTTTATATTGCGGATATGGTTTTTATCGTAAAATCTTTAAATCGCTTTGTATGGTACCTTTTTGTCGATTTAAATGCATGTCTAATCGTAAAATGATCAGCACTTTTCACTATTTTGCTGTTTTAAGCCGCTTTTGAATTGCTACTGTCATGACACTCTTCACTAGGCTTTCCTATTCTCATGAATGAAATGCGCTTGCCTCCTAAGGCTAGGTTACGCGTATTTTCAACTGCTATAAAAACTCTCTCAGCAACACCATAAAGCCTGCTTTCTAAATCACGACAATACTGCGCTAGATCAGCACAAGAGGGGACAAAGGTTGTGGACATGCCTTTTGCTTCACCACGTATAAGATTTTTAACAGCTTGCAATAAAGACCAGAGTGAAATGCCGTTAAGAGCTGCGATATAAGCCTTTGCACGCGCTTCTACATTCGAAACTTTTTGCATTGTCAAACCACCTTCAAGCACATCAAGAGCCTCTGCTATGTCTTCAACAGACGCTTTCAAGGTAAGTAAGTTTTGAACAGTCTGATAAGCTTCTAAAGCTTGTTTCTCTAGGGTTGCTGTCAATTGAATGCCATTTCTCAAGGTCCATGGGAACTCCAGAGTTACACATTGCTCTATCTGTTGCACGGTATCTTGTAGAGGCGTCACTAAGCTGTGTTGCACCGATAAGATTACGGATTGTCTCTCCGGTACCACCACGAGTTCTTTGATCTTTTGAAAAGTTTCCATTGTTTCCACCATTGTTGTTCGTATTTTTTATTTTTTCTAAACCCTCGATAGCCCTGCGTACCCAGTTACGCCATGTTGCTTGCCAATCGATTTTGGTTGCATTTGCTCCGGCTTTTGAACGCCAATAATCTCTAAATTTTGCGATTTCGACTTTGACGCGCTCTGGAGGCAAACCCTCTTCGATTGCAAAATCGTAATCCGGTTCAAAATCCGTAGGCAATCGACAACCGCGATTAGCTTGCGCTCGTTTTGCTTTTTTGGGAACGTTCTTTTGCTCGTGAATGGGAGGTTGGTTTTCTACACCCGTTGTGATTTGCTTTGGTTGGCTTTCGCAAGCATGAACCTCTGTTGGCTCGTCAACCAAATCGTTTGTTTCTAAACTTTCAGAACCAATTTCTTTTTTTGCTAAAACGATAGTTTTAGTTTTTTTATATATATTCTTATTCTGGTTCTTTATAGCTTGATTTTGCTTAGCATTTGCTTCATTTTGCTTAGCATTTGCTTCAGCAAAATTATTAACATGTTGTTTTGTATTATTTTTTGCTTGCGCACCTTTTTTACCAGCTTCACTACGAACTTGCGATATGTGCTCTTTTTTATCAGAAAAATCTTTTAGTTCTTCTTCAACGCGCGTATTCCACAATCCATTATCTGTCTCAACAAGTTTATTATTTCTCATGAGATATTCGACAATAGCTGCAAATTTTTTCTGCGAACAATGACAAACGCGTGCAAGCGTTTGAAAATCTGTTTTAAGTGGTTCTTTTTTTTCATACATGTAAACGAGAAGGGTTATATAAACCCCCCGTTGTTCAGATGTCATTCCATTTGTACCACTTATCCAGTCATACAAATGGAATCTTATCCATGGCATACCATTAGACATGCGCATCCCCTTCTTTCATTAAATATAAATTAGTGATCATAATCCCCCCCTTAAGGCTGTTGCCTATTTATGCGTGAGCTGTGACAGAGCGCGTAGTCATAAGTTAAAAAAAATGAACTCACTCAATTCAAAAATACACTGCATGCTTCATCTCGCTGCACTAACTAAATGTGTAGACCGATTGTATTTCTGTAAACTATCTATGAAATGCTTTTTGAAACCGTGCGCATCGCTATATGCCTTTATAGATAATGAAGGTCCTAAAGTACTTTGAACTATCAAATTATCATTTGCATCAAGAGAAAAATTCCAATCAGAATCGCTAAAAACAATTGTGCTGCCGTCTGGAAAATCCATTTCTTTTATTGAATCTTTCAATTTTATTGAATCTTTCAAAATGTGAAAAGTGTAATATGGTCTTTGCAATACCTTTGTAGAGCTTTGCATTTTTTTATGAGAGACATAAAAACAAAAAATCGTGATTACATTGGTCGTAAAAAGCACAATAATCGTTGCGAAATTGTCCATTTTTATTTTCTTTCTTCATATTGAAGCTTCGTCATTTCATTTTGTTCACATGGCTTCATGCAAACAGTGGAACCCTTGACAAAAGAAGGCGTTGGAGGAGATTGTTCATTCCATAACGCTTCGAGAAGATATGCAACGGCTCCTCTTGAAGGAACACCATATTTTTCCCAACGCCATACTGTTGACTTGTTGACGCCTAACCGTGCTGCCATTTCTTTCAGAGTTAAATTCAGATTTTTACGTAACTGTTTTACTGCTATTTTTCCCATAAAAAATAATATGCATTATGAGTACTTAAAAGTCAAGTCGAAATGCATACCAATTATATGCAATATGAATATATTAAGGAGATAAAAATGCTTAGTAACACGATAGACCAATCTGCTAGATTAATAAAAGCGCGTTTAGCGCGTGGTTTTAGAAGTGCTAAAGAAGCAGCTAGATATTTTGGCTGGAACTACTCTAGCTATATACAGCACGAACAAGGATTAAGAGGAATATCACGGGCATCTGCAAAATATGCAAAAGCATTTAGAATTAGTGAAGGATGGTTATTAACTGGAGAGGGAGAAGGCCCCTCCTTTCCAATTCCTGCCACAAAACAAACTGTTGATGAGCAAATTATTAATCTACTGCAAAAAACAACTCAACCAGATAAAGAAACAATTCTTCACCTTTTAAATCGCCTGCATGCAGAAGAAAAAAAATAAAAGCTTTTTTTCTTTCATTACTAAATGTAGAAACCAGATGCATTATTTTGTTATCTAATTCTATATCACTTTTTATTATTTTCATAACCATTCACCTTCCCCTTTCATGAGAATCGTCATTTAGAAAAAATCTTCTTACAAGATTTTTATACCGTTAAAAATAAAATACACATAACGCATATTTTATTGTTGACAAGTATGCATTATGCGTATTATATATATTCCATAAACCACGCACAAACAATCGCCAAGAGGCGTTAGGGAGGAAAAATTATGGAAAATCCAATTCTTATAAATTCCAATGAAATTTTATTAGTTACCTACGATAAAGATCAACACATTGCAGAGTCTGGACCACTTGATGCAAGTCAAATTCTAAGCATTGTTGATGAGGTAGATGATGCAATCCAAATCTTTCGTATAAATCCCTCTGAGAATAATTGTGAAGATATCTCTGAAGAGATTGCAGACGCATATGTAGAAAAAAATATTGAACATCTCCATGAGGATAGTAAGGTTTATTACTTTGTACGTGAAAGTGATGCTTACCACGATCTTTTATCTGATTTAGCAGACGAAAAATATAATGATGAGATTTACGGTACTTACGAACAACAACACCGTTTGCGTCCTTGTGATGTGCTTTAAATTCTAAAGGGCGCATTTAAAAGCGCCCCCCTTTTCCCCATCAATAATTGATTAGAGTAAACTTATGAACACACATGATAATGATAGTGAAGGATATCTCATACCTGAAAACGAGGTAGACAATAAAATTGGTTATGCCAAAATGGTCAAAGCCCATGTAATGCATAGGCACTTACATTTGAAACAAGATTTTTCCACTTGGTTTAACGATTGTGTTGAAAAGTTTGATCTAAAAGAAGGCGTGGATTTTGTTTTTACAAAACAAGAATGGAACAGACAGAAGATTTGTCCAAAATCTGAA